>DAIPML010000293.1:0-4384 GCA_036768735.1 Clostridiales bacterium
ACGACTGTATACGCCAATGTGAATAACATTGACAAAACACCACCGGTTATAACTCTTGATGTGGCGGCTCCTTTAGTGTTTGTCGTGGCACCATCCGGATCGTCCAAAGCTTATGAAGATGAGCTGCGTGAAAATATCAAGAGAGAGCTGCAGAAATATACCGCTTTCGATTCCACTGATGGAGATCTGATTTCTAAAGTTACTTATGACATTAATGTAATTGATTTATTGAAACCCGGAACATACGAGATAATTTACAGTGTATCGGACAAAGCCGGTAATACAGGTGTTGCAAGCAGAAGCGTAACTATGGTTGACAGAAAAACCTTTAAGACTTTTGTAAATGGCTTTGACCCAACGACCGAACAGATGATTTTCAATACATCAAAGCTGAAATTTAATGTTATGAACCCAAAAGGGAATTTGGTTATTAAATGGAAAGAAGGTTATTGGAGTGAGGGCTCCATGAAATCGATGGCTAATTTGGTTGAAGCAGCGGGAGAGGAATATATCTTCGAAGCAAACAAAGCAGGATTTTACACCTTTCTTATCCAGGATCAGGAGAGAAATACCGCTTTCCTTCAAGTTTTTGTTCAAAATGTTGATACGGAGGGGGTAAAATAATATGATGATGCAGAAACACAGAGGATTTAGAGTTTTAACCAGTATCATATTAGCGTTCCTTATATTTATAAATGCTGCTAATCTTCCTGTATACGCTGATGTCGTTGATAATAGCGGAAACAATTCCATGAGTGTTACAAATGGTTTTGTTATGTATTCGGTTTCTTCCGAGAATGGTCGATTTACAATAAAAACTGATCAAGGGGCAACAAACCGGGATGATTCAAACCAAAAGCTGCTTTTTGAGGATAAAAAGCCGGACACGTCCTTTACATCCTTTAAAATTGACGGGAACGATTACATATTCGGTAATTCATATGGCTTTATGGGGGTGGACACAGAGTTTACCTCCCCCGAAATAACAGGAAAAAGCAACAGCTCCGTGTGGACATTGGGTGATATCCAGATAGTTCAAAAGCTTGAGCTTATTAGTGACCCTGACAATCCTAATGTCGGAAACGTAAAAATAACTTATGAAGTTACATATTTGGAGAATAGCAAGCCAGATAGCAAAAAATCTGCAACGATTGGTGCGAGGATTTTGTTGGATACTATGCTCGGTTCTAATGACGGAGCTCCTATCTTTATTCCGGGAGAACAGCAACCAATAACCAACGAGAGAAAGCTAACCGGTGGTGAAGTGCCGCAATACTGGAGAGGCGCTGACAATGTTTTTTCACCGAGAGTCGTTTCTTATGGCTTTACAGACGGCTGGGGAAACCAATGTCCTGACGAAATGATAATTGGTCACTGGAGCGGGCTTTCGCAATCAAAATGGGAATATAAAGTTAATAGCGGCTTAAACTTTTCCGGAAAGGAAAACCAGTATGGCTCAGCGGACAGCGCTGTGGCATTATATTGGAATCCTATTGTAATTGAACAGGGTAAAACAAAGGTTTTCGAAACTTACTATGGTATCGGAAACTTTAGCAATATAAACGATAAGGCCCAATATAATCTTAATGTATACGCACCTGATAAGCTTAATGTTTTATCCGATAAGGATAACGAAAAAAAATATGAAGAATTTGAGATTGTTGCGGAAGTGGATAACACATTCTCAGACGCAAGTAACTTAACAAACGTTACAGCTTCCTTGATTTTAGATGAAGGGCTTGAGCTCGTTGATGCGACATCGAATCCGGGCAATGAAATACCTTACAAGTCAGTTGAAGTAATCAAGAGAAATGAAATATATACATTTAAATGGAAGGTAAAAGCATCTAACAGTGATGTTTTTACCTCAAAGCAGTATCGCGTTGATATAAACTGTGATAATCACACAGAACCTATATCAAAAGGCGGGTATGCAATTTTACCCGGTATTAAAGGCGAAGCACCCAAAACAACATTTATCAGTATCAGTCCTTCAACACTATATTATAAAGGCGCTAAAAGCTTTACAATAAATGGAACGGGCTTTGATGTATACATGAATGAGAACCGATGGACAATGACAATTATCAACAGTAAGGGTAAACCGGTTCTTCAGATTCCAAGGGAAAATATAATAGTAAAGGATAATGCGATTACAGCTGATATTAATGAAGACCTTGCGGAGGGAACCTATAATCTAAAAATAGATCATATGGATTTTGGTGTTCATGAAGTTCCCGGAGAACTGAAAATGTCCAAGGATACTCAATATCAATCAAAATCATATGGTGTTTTGTATGTTAAGAAAACAAAAGACGGCGGAGATTATCAATATGACATTGGAATGGCTGCCAGTGCAGAGGAACTTGAGGCAATAGAAAAACGATTATATACAAATGAAGAAATCATATTGGATATCAAGGGTTCTATCAGAGAATTTACAGAAGGTGAAAAAAAAGTATATCGTGTTTATGACAAAGCTGTTATAAATTCGGTTGTAAATTATAGCGGAGAGCCACTGGAAATCCGGAAAACTGATGATCTATATGAAATAGACGGGGAAGACACCATAACCATAGAAGGAAACGGCGATCTTGCGATGGAAAATGAGTTTTGTTTCTGGAAATGGGATTTTGAAATTTCGATTGTTAATGGAGAAAACTACATAACAGATTTTGCGGAAGAGGATGACGACGAGTGCAATGTTGAGATTGAATTTACCGGGCTCGGTAAGATAGCAAAATATATTGCAGGCTTTGTGGTTCAAATAAAAAATGCCGTTATTTTAAAACGCGGTGTATCACTGGGAGGGAGCATATATATTACTCTTCCGAACATGAACAAAGAAAATGAGATTAATAAAGAGGAGGAGGATGACTTCCCGGGTATAGGTGTGGATATTTCAAAGGTGCTGTATGGGATGGAAGACGAAGAAGATGATTTCGGATTTTTAGGTCTTGAAGTAACTACACAGATTAAAGCGCCGGAAGACATGGTTCCGATTTCGTGGATTAATAAAGGTTTTGAGGCAAGCCTGACAATTAACACTATCGAGGGTATGTTTAACATTGAAGGTGAGGCGGATATAAAAATCTGCGAAGCATATGTAAACTTAACATTTATGAAATTGCCGGGAGCCTGGTGGAAATGGCTGCCGGATGATTTTGTTGTAGCAGGCGGTTTTGACCCTGGATTCGCATTAGGACCTACGGGTGTTTTCCTGAACAAGGTCGGGGGTGGAGTTGAGGATATGTTCGGTACACTTACCGGAGATGGAAGCTTACCGCCTTTACAGGTTATTTTAATTGCCGGTGTGAATTTTGCAAAGGTTGTCGAGCTCGAAGCAAAACTGAGTATTAGTAAAAATGGTTTTAAATTTGAAGGAGAGGGAGAAATAGCGAAATTAAAAGCCCTAAAGGAAGTGGAGGTTGCATTATCCTGGGCAAAACCACGCAGCTTTGAGCTGGGTGCGACTCTTTCACTGCTAAGCTGCATTGAAGGCAATATAAGCATTCACATAGATTCTGAAAGCTGGTGCGGTTCAGTCACCGGTAACCTATTCATTCCCAAATGGGTGCCGGTTGTTGGCGGAAAAAGTGTTTATAAAACCAGCATGGGCGTGAGCAATGAAAAAATATGGGGTCCCGTGCGGGTTGTGGGAATTCCGGTTATGGTTACATATTACTGGGGAGGGGCTGTCGACTTTGAGGTGCCAAGGCCTTGGGGTTCCACAGCGTCAAATATTACATTGCCAACACAACCAGGCATTTACGCAACGACAATCAGTGAGGATGACGGTGATACCATTACAATGGTGGTTGGAGGCAACATCCGGGTAATTGGTTCATCTATAGAGCAGGAAACAGTTTATGCATCAAAAGAAAGTCTTTTATCCGTGCCAAGTTTAAATGATAAAAGATTAGTATACGCTACAACCGATGATCGAATTCATTATATGGATATACAGGATCAGGAAATTGTATTAATGCAGTTTAAATTTGAAGGGAATGTACCAAATATTACTGTTTACAAGCCTGACGACTCAATATATCCGTTAGTTCAGATGGATGAGGGCAGCGAGAGCTTGGATCAGGATGCAAATATGCGTGTTCAGATTATAACCCCCGAAGATTCAGCCTCAGGAAAAGAAGAAAAGTACATATTTATTTCTGTTTTAAATCCTGAAAATGGACAGTGGAGAGTAGAGTCCGACACCTCTATTCAATCTGCGTTAATGGAAGTGGATCCTGTACCGGTTTTAAATAGTGTAACAGTTAGTGAGACAGAGAATGAGAATGAGTTCAACGTAGCATGGGAAGCGGAACATTTTGAGAATACCACAGCAAATATTTATCTCGCTAAGGATCAAAGCTCTGCCGGGATG
>DAIPML010000294.1:0-4123 GCA_036768735.1 Clostridiales bacterium
TTGCGTATTTCGGCGACATCCGGACACTGATTTCGGGAATATCCGGACAGCATATCGGAATTATCCGGACAGCGTATCGGAAACATCCGGACACCTTGTCGAGCTAACAAACTAACTGGTAACCTTAAAGCATTATGCTTTAAGGGAGGCCAAAAATGAGGAGGCTGGACATGTCAAAAGTCAAGGAAATACTCAGGTTAAAATTTGATGTGGGATTATCTTTAAGGGATATTGCAGCATCATGCAATTGTGGAAAGTCAACCGTTGATGACATACTCAAAAGAGCGCAGAATGCCAATATCTCTTGGCCGTGTGACCTTAACGACAAAGAACTTCTAACTTTGATTTATCCCCCCGCAGAAGCCCGTAAAAAGGTAATAGAACCGGATTTGAACTACATTTTTAATGAAATGAAAAAGAAGAATGTGACACTCATGCTTCTGTGGGAAGAATATAAGAGGGACAACCCCGGTGGCCTAATGTATACTCAATTCTGTGAACGATATAGGAATTTCAAGAGAACCAATCAGATAACCATGCACATTGAACACAAGGCCGGAGAAGAGATGCAGGTCGATTGGGCTGGTAGTACACTCCCATACATTGAGCCTTCCAGCGGGGAAGAAAAACGGGCATACATATTTGTATCAGTTCTTCCGGCGTCTGCATATCCATTTGCTTACGCCTATGGGGATATGAAACTTCCGAATTGGATTGATGCTCATGTGAGAGCTTTTGAGCATTATGGTGGTGTTCCTAAAATTACAATTCCCGACAATACCAAGACGGCCGTTAAGGTTCCGAGCTTGGTTGACCCTCAGCTTAATACAAGCTATCTGGAAATGGCTCGGCATTATGGTACTACTTTAGTTCCAGCCAGGCCAGGAAAGCCCAAGGATAAAGCTGCTGATGAAAACATGGTTGGGAATATTTCCAGGCACATCATAGCAGCTCTTCGTAATCATCAGTTTTTTAGCCTGTTTGAGATTAACCAAGCCATAAAGATTGAACTTGCCCGGTTTATCAACAAGCCGTTTCAGAAGCTCGAAGGTAATCGGTTATCAGCATTTGAAACCATTGATAAACCTGCCCTTAAACCTTTGCCTGCTACCTATTATGAGTATGCAGATTGGATAGATGCAAAAATAGCTTTTAACTACCATATTGAATACCAGGGCTTTTTTTATAGCGTTCATTATTCCAACATTGGTAAATTTTCAAGAATCCGAGCCACTGCTTTAATGATTGAGGTATTTGTTGACGGTATAAGGATTGCAGCTCATAAGAGAAACTTTAATGCCTACAAACGGTATACAACACTGCCGGAACATATGCCTGAATCCCATAAAGCTGTTACCGCATGGAACTCAGAAAGATATTTATCTTGGGCTGAGAAGATTGGACCTCAGACCAAACAACTGATTGCCAATATTCTTGATAGCCGGGAGTATCCGGTACAGACCTATCGTTCCTGTATGGGCATTATGAGGCTCGCTTCAAGCTATTCTGCTGAAATTGTTGAAGCAGCAAGCAAGGTAGCAATTGAGAAAAGGACCTGCAACTACAAGTATTTCAGTATTATCCTCAGACAAATAAATTTGAAAAAATGCACCCCTAACAATGAAAAAGTGGTATCAAACAGCAATTTGCGTGGAGCTAAAGCTTATACTGGAGGTGGGATAAATGCTTAAAAATCAAACAATCGAAAAACTCCGGGATATGAAGCTTAAAGCCATGGCGCAAATGTTAAGCGAGCCAAACCCATCCGATCTGGAGTTATCCTTTGAAGAAAGACTTGGCCTCATGGTTGAGAAAGAGTGGATGGCTAAGAAGAACTCCAAGATAAAACGATTGCTAAGGAATGCCAATCTTGGGTTAAATGCATGCATAGAGGATATCGAATACTCATCGAACAGAGCTATAGATAAGCAATCCATCCTCGAGCTTGCAAGCTGCGGTTTTATCGAAAAGTCCTTGAACATTATCACCACTGGGAAGACTGGCAGTGGAAAAACCTACCTGATTTGTGCCTTTGGGCATAATGCCTGTAGAAAAGGTTATACCGTCAGATACTACAGAATCCCGGAGCTTCTTCTGGAAATCCAAGATGCCAAAGCACATAACCGTTACTCAAGATTCATGAAAGGGCTTCAAAGCACCCATCTTCTGATTCTTGATGATATTGGCTTAAAATCGTATACGCTTGAGGAAAGTCGCGATATTCTGGAGATTGCAGAATCTCGTTACAATAGAGGCTCTATGGTTCTCGCTGGACAAATAGCTCACGGTCAATGGTATGATCTTTTCCCTGATCCTACTATTGCTGATGCAATAATGGACAGGATAATCCACAACTCCTATATCCTTGAGCTTGATTCAAAAGTTTCAATGAGAGAGATTATGGCTATGAAGAAAATGCGAGATACCGAAATCTAAATAATGTAAATTTTAGTTGCCGAAAAGCAGCAATTATTTTACAATCAAACTAGCCGGCAAAGTGTCCGGATGCCTCCGGTTTCGTGTCCGGATGTTTTCGGAATCGCCGTCCGGATGTTCCGGTATACGCATTGTTTCCCAAATATCAGGAAAGTTCAATATAAGATTTGTGATGCTTTCACTGATTTTTTCAATTAATTTTATATTAACAACCTTTATAGTATCTTTTAATTGATGGATATTTCGAGAATCTACATAGATATATATATTATTTTCAAACCATATATTATCTGAACCACCGGAAAAATTATTGCTGATATCAATTATATCGGTTATGGCCTTTTTATTTAGCTGATCAATCAATGATTTAGCTGTTTTTTGTAAATTGTTGTTGCTAAAATAAATATTTAATGTTGGATAATCAATATCCCCGATGCAATCTATATTAATATTTATAACATTTTCATACCCATATAGATTTTGAATTTTTTCAGCAAAAGACTTGCTTCCTAATTTGCCTATTTCTTCTGCGTTAAAAAATGCAAAAAAAATATCGCTGTTCAAACTTTCTTTTATGGTTGAATTTGAAAGATTTTTAGCTATTTCAAGTAATGCTGTTGTCCCGGAAGCGTTATCAACAGCACCTTGGAATATCTGATTATTTAAACTGCCTATATGATCAAAATGAGCACTCAGAACGACTGCTTTTTTTGCATCTTTTCCTCTTATTAACCCTATAATATTGTTGTCAAGCTTCTCATTTAAGGTATAACTGCCTTTAATATGCGCAACAGATCCCAAGTTTTTAACTAAATATTGATAAGCATCTTTTGTAACATAAAGCATTGGTTTATCAGATATTCTCATCTTATCAGGAGTAAAAGGCTTAAGCTCGTTATTTTCTTTTACGAGAATGCCTTTTACTATATCATCCGATAAAAATTCATTCAAATTGTCTACGTTGTCTAATAAAACAATACAATCATTAGTGATAGTATCTCCTGTTGATAATGGATACTTTAAATCCGAGTTTGATATTTTATTGACTGAAAAATCTTTACCAAAAGTAAATTCTTTTTGCCCAAGCTCAAAACTAATATCATCCATATTTAAATAATTATATTTAAATTCGTCTTTAAATGTTCCATCAAGTTTTTCTAAACCAAAAGAGTTTAATGAACTAATAAGAAATTCCTGTGTTAATAAATTTCCATATGTATCTATTAATCTTCCATTACACTCTTTGCTGGTAAGAAATTTAAGAGTTTCGCCTACAGACTTATGTGGATTTATTTGTGTTTTCTTATTACATGTTGTTAATATAAAAATTGAAAATAATAAAATTAAAATTGATACTTTAAAAATTTTCTTCTTCATATTTTTCCTTTTTTCATCTTATTGGATAAGGGCTGACTTTATCAGTCAGCCCCATGAGGATATTTAATCCCATCCTTCACATACAGTTTTTGATTCAGTTTCAATATCATAATCTGTCCAACTACATTCTGTACAAGAATAATTAACGGTTACCAATCTTCGATAATTATGGTCTACACCATAAAAATGATGGCTACATGGTGTATTATTGACATATTCCCATACAGAATATTTGTACTGAGTAATTACTCTACCTTCATTACACTGCGGGCATGGTTGAGCTGTGATACTTGCGTTTACAAATGTAGTC
>DAIPML010000294.1:4133-4353 GCA_036768735.1 Clostridiales bacterium
AAAAGGTACCCTTAAAATAGGTAAAATGTATGTAATAGTGACATTGATGGTAAGATTAAGAATTGATTTAAGTGTGACATATAATAATGTTTATACAAGAAATAATTTTTTGTATATATTTATTATATACATCTATAATATGGTTGTCAAGTCTCAGATTTATTAGAGAAGTCAACACTTTTTCGGACAATCTGCTAAGCAACACATTGTTGATACTGCT
>DAIPML010000295.1:0-4344 GCA_036768735.1 Clostridiales bacterium
GGAGGAGTAAGCGGCATGATGCAATAAGTGAACTCGTTCAGCAAAGCTGAACATCGGGGCTTCAGATGGAGACTCTACTCCACCTGAAGTGTAGAATCGGAACCCGCCACTACGTGTTTTTAGCCCACCGGGCTAAAATACACTTCATTAATAAGTGGCTTTTAAGCCACTTATAGAAGTGGGGGTCTTGGTTTTTTGATAAATGCAGAATAAACAGAGCATCAGCCAGACACTTAAGCAGGAATTGGCAGCATGATGCAATAAAACCGGAGGCTTTATGGATGAGATTAAAAGCTGGGTACTTAATATAGCAGCGGTTGCTGTGCTTATGATAATTCTTGATTTATTAATGCCGGAGGGTAAAATAAGAAAGTTTACCCAGCTGCTTTCAGGGTTCATTATTATGTTTGTTATGATCAATCCGGTAATAACAATATTCGGAAAAGGGGTGAACGAGTCATGGGCAGGGTTTCATGATGAAGTTTTTATATGGAACAGTCAAATCCGGAACATTTCAGGTAATTTACAGGAGGAGCAGTTAGAGCAAACATTGGAATTATACAGGAAAATGATTTTATCGGATATAAAAAATCGTTTATTAAGCCATAAGCAAATTAAAGAAGCAGAGGTGGATGTCGTATTGAATGAGAATACTAAATCAGAAAAATTCGGAGAAATAAGAAAATTGTATCTTAACCTGGAGTTCAATGAAACAGCAGACCAACATATGTCTGTTGTCCGGGCGATACAAAAAGAGCTTCAGGAAATTTTTCTTATTCCCGAAAGTGAGATAATCATTAATGTATCTGAAAGAAATTGAGGGTGGTGTTATGCAGAACTGGTTTAGCAAAATAATAGCCTTAACAAAAGATAAAAAAGGTAAACGGAAAATCGAAAATTTAGTCATATTTCTTATCCTTGGTGTAATAATTATCATAGTAGCAAGTTCATTTTTCGACGGGGATAATAATAAAAACAATAATGCAAAAGAACAAGCTAATGTTGCTTTATTATCCACTAAAGAAACCGATGAAATCCTGAAGCTTGAAGAAAGGCTTGAACAAATCCTGCAGGAGATCGAAGGTGTGGGGTATGTAAAAGTGATGGTAACGGGAGTTTCGGATGGAGAGGCGGTGTATGCTTATAACAAGAGTGAGCAAAGCAACATGCAGGAACAGCTGAAAGAAACAGAAACCTTGAGTAAAGCGGATGAAACAAGATCGGAAACTGAGTTGGTTTTTATGGATGGCATCACAGGTGGACGTGTTCCGGTCGAAATAGAAAGACTAAAGCCTGAGATAATAGGGGTTGTTGTCGTGGCAGATGGTGGTGGAAGCAGTTCGATTCGCATTAATATCATTAGTGCAGTTGAAGCATTACTAGGGATTCCAAAGCATCGTATTCAGGTTCTAAAACGTAAATAAAGCATTTATGAAGGTGGTGTAAACATGATCAACAAAAAGCAAATAATGGTAATTGCATTGGTCTTGGTAATAATTACAGCGGGGGTTCTTCAGTATACATACGGTAAAGCTGATTTTTCAGCAAAGGGTGAAGACTCAATAGAACGTTTAGGAGAAGCTGTGTATGTTGATAACATAAATGGCGGCGAAATTGAAAATTTATCAAATGACAAAGCAGCATCAGGTGAGTTACCGGATGGTGATTCGAATAATTACTTTTCACAGGCAAGGCTTGACAGGGAAGCTATACGCAGCAGACAGAAAGAGGAGCTTGAACAGCTAACGTCAACCGGTGAGCCTAATAGTGGAAGTGGAACAATTGTGCAAGAGGAATATATTAAATTAATGAAGCGAAGCGAAATGGAATCTACAATTGAATCTCTTGTTAAACAGCGTGGTTTTTTAGATGTGGTTGTTGTTTTAGGCACTAACGGAAGCGTTGATTTGGTAGTTAAGGCTGAAAGTCTGTCAACACCGGAAATAGCGCAGCTCTCGGACATTGTTATACGTCATGCAGGAGTTGAGATGGGGGATATACATATAAAGAATATGAAGTAAATAAGATTCTTCTCGCATACATACATACATACATACATACATACATACATACATACCTGCAGGAAGTTTCAGAAATTAAAAATTCTGAAGAAGAAGAAAAAAAGAAATCATTAAACAGCAAAAAAGCATATTTAAAACAAAAATATGCTTAGAATCATTCAAGTTTAATGATTAATTAGCGAGCAGAAACGATAATTGCGACAGGGGCAAAGCCCCTGTATATTTTCAAAAGAATGTATAACGCATATACAATAAACGCACACCAAATGAATTATTCGGCAGCTTGTGAAGCGCTATATGCTTTCATAAGCTGTGATTTTCTTCTGGAGGCAGTGTTTTTGTGTATTATCTTCTTGGAAGCCGCTTTATCCACTTTTTTTATTGCTGTGTTCAATAATTCCTGCTTGTTGTCGGAGTTTGCTGTAATAGCTTCACGACTATGCTTTAATGCGGTTCTCATGTCAGAACGTTTAACCTTATTTTGTTCTGTCTTTTTCTGTGTGGTTTTTACTCGTTTAATAGCGGATTTAATATTAGGCACTAATTTCACCTCCCGATAATTAGTCAACACCCAATATAATAGCATGAAGATTTTTGTTTGGCAAGGCTTTTTTTAACTTGAATTTGCGAAGTACAGTGCGAAAGTAAGATCCAGAGTAATATTCGCAGAAGCACTTTCTTTATTGGGTGCATTAATATTTTCCAAAATGTAAAGAATATTAAAGAATTTAAGAGGAGTATACATTTTCCTTAAGAGCTAATGAATTCAGGAGGTAAATTTATGGAGAAATTTAGTGGTGTGCGAACCGATCTTGCTTTAGAAGTACATGAGAAAAATAGGGAGGTTCAAAAAAGAACCGGCCAAGAAAATACAGAACCATATGGAGAGGGAGTGGAAGTCACTGAGGACGGAAACGATAATATCCATGTAACCAGAGTGAAAATAACATCGCCTAAAGGTGAAAAAAGCATAGGTAAACCATTGGGAAACTATATTACTTTGGATATTCCCAGGCTAAAGGAAAATGATCGTGATTTGTATGAAGATACTTGCCGAGCGGTAGCGTTTGAGCTTAAAAGAATTATAAAATTAGGTGAAAAGGATACTGTACTTGTAGTAGGCTTAGGTAACTGGAATATAACACCGGATGCCTTAGGACCTAAAGTGTCCTCCTATCTTATGGTTACACGCCACCTGCACGAATACCTTCCTGAGCAAGTCGATGACGGTGTAAGACCTGTTTGTTCAATTGCCCCCGGTGTTTTGGGCTTAACGGGCATTGAAACCAGTGAAATTGTTAAGGGAGTTGTTGAAAAAGTTAAACCTGCTTTGGTTATTGCAATTGACGCACTTGCTTCAAGGAGGATGAACCGCATAAACACAACCATACAAATTGCAGATACGGGAATATCACCGGGTTCCGGTGTTGGTAATAAACGGGCGGAGTTATCAGAAAAAACAATGGGGATACCTGTTATTGCTATTGGTGTGCCCACTGTAGTTGATGCTGCAACTATGGCAAATGATACAATAGAGCTGGTAATCGACAGCCTGATGGCTCAGCCGGGAGCAAGTAATGATTTTTACCAGATGCTAAAAAACCTTGATGAAAAAGATAAATATTCCCTTATTAAAGAGGTGCTTGAGCCTTATGGCGGTAATCTTGTTGTAACTCCAAAGGAAATGGATGAGGTAATTGAAAGGGTTTCAAAGATTGTTGCTAACGGGATAAATCTTGCGCTTCACAAAAATATTGGTTTTGATGATATTGACCGGTATTTGCAATAATTAATTTTGGGCTTTATGAAAAGAGCTATTTGTAGTATTATAATTACATCTCAGTAAGTCGTGAAACGACTTTTTCCTGCAGGGTTACCCGCAGAAAGTTGCAGCTTGCTGCAACATAAGAATATTTGCATTCAGGGGGGGACATATTGATGCACCAGAAGCATCTTAATAGCTCTGAGTATTACAAAAAAAGTAGCTTTGCCAACCGAAGCCACAAGCGATACTCTTTAAAAAATTCCACAAGGTTTATTGCGATCCTTTTAGTATTAATTTTATGTAGCATTGCGGTTTATGTGGCAACCGGAGGCGATTTTCATCCTGTTAAAGCAGTGATGTCAGCGATTGCGCCCACTCCTACACCTACACCCATGCCAACACCAACACCAACACCAACACCAACACTCACACCTACGCCTACACCTACTCCCACACCTGAGCCAACGCCGCCACCTGTAGGGAAAGCGATATCAAATGTAGTTGTAGCGGTTGATCCCGGCCACGGGGGCAGAGATCCGGGTACGGTTTCACCATATG
>DAIPML010000296.1:0-4332 GCA_036768735.1 Clostridiales bacterium
ATGATGAAAAGAGCAAGCTCTTTTTCAGCAAAGAACATCCCGATACATTTGTACGGTATGGGAAATACGAAATGCGTTTGAGAGATAAGATACTTGTCGAAAACAACCAAGTTGCCAAAGCAAAAGTCAAAAGGTATGGTTTCGGGAGTTATGCTTATCTGTATCTCTGGAAAGCAAACAAAACTGATTCTCAATATCAGGAATCCTGGGATGATCCGAGATTACCAAAAAAACGAAAGAGTGAATCAGAGCAAAAACAGTCTATTGTGCCAAAGAGGAATAGAGGGAAAAAGATATAGATATTCCTATTCTGCAAGATTATAACCTTTGTTTTTTATTTAGTGTTTAAAACGTGGTGTTTAGATTAACAATTTCTTATATTTATCCAGTTTAATTTCCTATATTTGCCTTTTATAACATCACCACAAAATGAACCGGATAAAAGAAGTATTACAGGAAAGAGGGATTAAACAGACATGGCTTGCAAAGAAGCTCGGTAAGAGTTTTAAGATTGTGAATAGCTATGCCTGCAATCGAATTCAGCCCCCATTGGAAACTTTATATCAGATTGCAGAAATACTACAGGTGAGTGTGAAAGATTTAATTGTCGATAATAAAGAAGGGCAATGAACTCAAAAGAAATAGAGCAAAACGTAAATCAGCTATTTGAAAATTTCTCTAAAGAGGAATTTATATTCAATCTTCTACTTGCCTATGGAATATCTAAGACGTCCATTACAAGGCTAAAGAAAGGAGATTATAACTTATCCAAAATTGAAGGTGAAATTCTCTATAAAAGAAAAGTTTTTTTTAAAGAAGAGGACGGAGATAAACTCCTAAGTAGTATTGAAACCCATTCAAAGGAGGAGCGGATTTTAAAGCACAATCCACGGTTTATTATATTAACGGATTATGAAACGTTAGTTGCAAAGGACTTAAAGATTGGCAAAAATCTCGATATAGACATTTGGGCATTACCAAAATATTTTAATTTTTTTCTTCCATTGGCCGGAGGTGAAGTTTATAACACGAAGAATGATAATAAAGCAGATCGGGAAGCGGCTTACAAAATGGCTGAATTGTATGATGAATTAAGATCAGCAAATCCAGAGATATACCATTCGAAAGAAAGCATACATGAATTGAATATATTTCTGTCCCGCTTGTTATTTTGTTTTTTCGCCGAAGATACAGGGATTTTTGAAGAAGAAAGTATATTTACAAATACCCTTGTACAACATACAGTAGACAATGGAAGCGATACGCATATCTTTCTGAATGATCTTTTCAGAAGACTAAACATTACAAATGGAAATCTATTTCCTGTCTATTTGTCAAAGTTCCCCTATGTGAATGGGGGACTTTTTAAAGACTTTGTCAAGTCTCCTATTTTTAATTTCAAGGCAAGAAAAAGATTAATAGAATTAGGGGGGTTACAGTGGCAGGAAATAAATCCTGATATTTTCGGTTCCATGATACAGGCGGTTGTATTACCGGAATATCGAAGTGATTTGGGAATGCATTATACGAGTGTGCCGAACATTCTAAAACTAATCAGACCATTATTCTTGGATGAGCTTGAAGATGAATTTGAAAAGCGGAAAGACAGTGAACAGCAGTTGAGGAGGCTGATATTCAGAATGTCTAAAATAAAGTTCTTCGATCCCGCTTGTGGAAGTGGTAATTTCTTAATTATTACTTATAAAGAAATCCGGCTGCTTGAAATAAAAATTCTTCAACGGATTATCGAACTGAATCCTAATCCGAAGATAGAGTTTACTCAAATACAGCTTTCTCAATTTTATGGTATTGAAATTGATGATTTTGCGCATGAAATGGCTATTCTTTCATTGTGGCTGGCTGAGCATCAAATGAACAACTATTTTGAGGAACAACTTTATGGATATGGACAGTCAAAACCAATTCTTCCGTTGAAAGAAGCTGGAAAAATTATCCGAGCCAATGCCACCCAAGTGAGCTGGAAAGATTTTTGTCCGATAGGTGAAGGTGATGAGGTTTATATTATAGGAAATCCCCCGTATTTGGGAGCTAGGCTGCAGAATGAAGAACAAAAAAGAGATATGTCTATAGTATTCAATGGTATAAAAGGATACAACAATATGGATTATATCTCCTGCTGGTTTTTTAAGGCAAAGAACTATATTGAGGATTTCAATGCTAAAGTTGCATTCGTAACAACTAATTCCATTACGCAAGGCGAGCAGGTATCTCTATTATGGAAACACCTTATTTCTGATAAAATCGAAATCAATTTTGCTTATCAGTCTTTTAAATGGGTAAATAATGCCAAAGGTAATGCAGGAGTTACGGTTGCTATTTTAAGTTTGCGAAATGTGTCCAATACGCCCAAATATTTGTTTGAAAACAATGTACGGAAAGAGGTGAAAAACATCAATCCCTATTTGTTAGATACCGTAAACGTTATTATCACGGGACGAAGTAAACCGCTTTCTAAATTTCCTGAAATGAATTTTGGAAATATGGCAAACGATGGTGGTCATTTATTTTTAGCGCCTGATGAAAAAGAAAAAATTATTGACGAGAATAAAAAAGCAACAAAATTTATCAGAAAATTAGTTGGCTCATTAGAATTTATAAGAGGCATTGATAAGTATTGTTTATGGATTGAAGATGAGGATTTAAATGAGGCAAATTCAATAAATTTTATACAAGATAAAATTGAAAAGACACGAAAGTCAAGACTAAATAGTCCTCGAAGTTCAACAAATCAATTAGCGCAAGTCCCACACAAATTTGCAGAAATAAGATATAAGGAAACTGATGCTATTTTTGTTCCGAGCGTTTCATCTGAAAGAAGAGATTATATACCAATCGGATTTTTAGGAAAGGAAAGCGTAATTGTTGCGCCAAATATGGCAATCTACGATGCCCAACCTTGGCTTTTCGGAGTTATTCATTCCAAAATGCACATGGTTTGGATAGATACTGTTGGTGGAAAATTAGAAACACGTTATAGGTATTCTGCCAAACTGTGTTACAATACGTTCCCTTTTCCCGACATTTCGGTCAAACAAAAAGAAAACCTGAATCTGTATGTTTTTGGTATTTTAGATGAACGTTCCAAATATCCCGAAAAAACAATGGCGTGGCTTTACGATCCCAAAACGATGCCATTGGGATTAAAAAAGGCTCATAAAGAATTGGACGAAGCTGTTGAACGTTGTTATCGCTTACAGCCGTTTTCAACCGATACTGAAAGATTGGAGTACTTATTCAAATTGTATGAAGAAATGCTGAAAAAAAATACATTATTTGCAAAACAAAAGAAGAGTAGAACAAAGAAAAATAAGATATAGAGATGCAGAATTTGGTAGAAGTTACATATAAACAAACAGGGAAAAGTAAGAAGACAAATGAATTGGGCATGCGTGAAATGCAGGAAAGGGCTTTTACTGCCCGAACGGCACAATACCTTCTGATAAAAGCCCCTCCCGCTTCGGGGAAATCAAGAGCATTGATGTTTATTGCGTTGGATAAATTGCAAAATCAGGGTATTAAAAAGGTAATTGTAGCTGTACCTGAAAGGTCTATTGGAGCATCATTTAGCCCGACAGAACTTAAAAAGTTTGGCTTTTTTGCCGATTGGGCGCCTGATGATAGGTACAACCTTTGTGCCCCTGGGAGCGAGAGAAGTAAAGTGTCAGCCTTTCTTGAATTTTTAGAAAGTGATGAGCAAATACTGATTTGCACTCATGCTACATTGCGTTTTGCTTTTGAAGGATTGGATGAAAAAAGATTGAATGATACATTGGTGGCTATCGATGAGTTTCATCACGTATCTGCCGACGGTGACAATCGGCTGGGAGAGGTCATGCGGAATATCATGTCAAAATCCAATGCTCATATTATTGCTATGACAGGTTCTTATTTCAGGGGAGATAATGTTCCTGTATTGCTACCTGAGAACGAAGCTAAGTTTACAAAAGTAACATACAATTATTACGAACAGTTAAATGGTTATGAATACTTGAAATCATTGGGGATTGGCTACCATTTCTATCAGGGGCGCTATTTCAAAAAACAACCGGATAAGGATATGTCTGCATTGGAAGAAATACTGAATGAGAATAAGAAAACAATCATTCACATCCCAAGTGTAAATTCGGCAGAATCTTCAAGAGAAAAATATGAAGAAGTCGGGCATATTATAGATGTGTTGGGTGATTTGGAGTATCAGGATAAAAATACGGGGGTTTTGTATGTAAAAAGCAAGCGCTCGGGAAAAGTCCTGAAAGTGGCAGATTTGGTAAATGACAACCCCAGAGAAAGAGATAAAATTTCTGCCTATTT
>DAIPML010000297.1:0-4318 GCA_036768735.1 Clostridiales bacterium
GCGGATTTACCGGAATACGGAAAACGGAGGATTTCGCGCTGCTTTTCAGATAGGCTCATTTACTTAAATCCTCCTTGAGTGACTTCGTTATCGGGTCGTCCTCGGTATCGACGCCGGACTGGTTCTCAGGCTGCTTATCCCGCCATTGCTCCGGCTTACGGTTTTTGAGCCAAAAGATAGCAGCAGTAGTTTCAGGCGGGACAGTATGCTTAATAAGCGTAACCTTGCGACCGTCTTTTTTGCTCTGCTCAATTTTCGTTTCGGTAAATTCAAAGCCTTTTGCCCGTTTTAAAAGTGCATTCTCGACCTCGACGTCAACAACTTCCTTACCCTTTTTTAGGGCGTCCGATATGTCCGGATACTTCTTTTTCCAATCGGCAAGAGTAGAACGGCGAATTCCCATGTTGTGGGCAAGCTGTTCATCAGTTAGGCCGTCCCGCGCCCAGGCTTCCAGCAGGGTTCGCCCGTCCGGCGTCAGCCACTTTTGATATTTCCCTTTCGCCACATCTCCCACCACCTCGTTTCACAGTTTCATACGGGCACCGTGGCAGCATACACGCCCACGCCCCGGTACGCCTGTAATCATTCCAGACACATTTTGGACTGCACACTGCCGGTCACCTTCCCGAAAATGGCATGAAAAAGGACGGCCCGAAGGTCGCCCACAGGATATTGACAATGTAAAACTTAAAAATACAACATGTTGATAACTCGGTTGAATATGTGAAATTATTTTGGCACAAGGCATTAAAATAGTAATAAATTGTATACCGGACACGAATTATGGTGTATAATTGTTATAAATTGAGAATTAAGGGAGGAATATACTATGTCATTGGCTATAATCAAAACGGCCATGTCTCATTGTCATGATGTTAGCAACTGGAGATTATATGCAATTAATTATCAACTTAACCGAAAACAAAATATAGAGTACGAAGCTTTCCCTATAAGCTTCTCAGACCCCAATTCTATATTAGATATAGTAAATTCATCCATCACTTATTTTATAGAAAAGACTTTGCCGAAAAAAGAAAGCGTAGAGAGTTATAACCCTTATAATCCAAATCAAGTGATTAATAAATTTAATATAAGTGATACTCTCATTAATGAGAGTATCAAATTACTACAACAAAGTCTGCATCATGTCAACAACAAAACTTGTTTTAAAGATATGAAATGTAATAGTTATTTAATTCAAGGAAGTTACAAAGAAGATGGTTCGACTGAACATATAATTTCTTTCATAACTATAAAAACTCCTTTTTATAACTTTAAAAACAAAAAAATATTTAAGGCTTATGAGCGCGAATTAAAAAAAGTTACTGAAACGTTGTTCAATTTTACAAACACATTTGATATATTAATTATTGATCAAACTGTTTATATGATTTCTTCAAATTGTGAACGATTTTTAAATCTTGAGAAATCATATCGAAAGAAATGTTCTGATAAGCTTCAAGAAATTTCTAAGGCTGATATCATTGAAGACTTTCCTGATTTTGAAAGTGCTGCTACTTGTGGCTATTATCCTCGTAGATTTGCTACATTTAATGATGAAAAATTCAAAGCAATTCAAAAAATACCTATGCGCAAAAAAGTAGCTGAAAAATTAGGAATATCTTTAAACAGTAAAAATCAGTTTATTGTCAAGAATGAAAAGCTAAAGGCACGTTTAGTCAAAACACTTTGTGACAAAACTAGAATCGACTTTATTAATGACAATGCGCTCTGTGAAGTTCCTGCATCTAAACCTCTTGAGTAATTTTGTCGAGTGTTAAAATCTCATTCCAATCATAAATTTCAATTAAGTGTCCCAACTTGCTATCTAGCTCACGCTTACTCAAAATTGTTTTTTGAATAGGTTTCTCCTGTTCTTGCTGGTCATTTTCGCCTAATGAGCATCTATAAAAATGATATCCCTTGATCTCAAGTAATATATTAGCATAAATATTATCATTACGTATACATAAAAATGCTAATGTTAAAAAGTAAACTAAAAAAAGAATTACACTATCTAGTTTAGTAAAATCGAATGCAAAAAATGGCAAAATATAAGCAAGCAGGAATTCCGAAGTAAGCCCCTTTATCTTTTGTGCACTGACGATATAATATGTTCCAGGATCTGGGCTTTTACTTTCAACCACTTTTAACGATTTTAACACTATAAATGTTGCAATCGCACTCATAAATAGTATAGATATAATGCTAATAATCTCTGTTTTAATGTATTTTTCTTTGTAAATGCTAATAATATCCTCAATTATTATTGACAACCACAGCGGATAAAAGGACGTCAAAAACATTGACAGCTTAAATAGCTTGCTCATAGTTCGCCTCCTTTCATATTGCGTTCAACTTAGTGATAAATCTTGTTTGCAATATTATACCACATAAGAAAATTTTATTGTATATTAAAAATAACAAGCGCCCGGCCATCGCCGAACGCCCTCCCGAAATTCCCTGATTATATTGTAGCACAAATAAAAGGAGCAGAACGGGCAGTTTCGTACAGAAACGTACAGCTTTTTCAGCGTATCATTCCGGGAAACACAATCTGGTCGGACATCATGGCCAACCGTAAGATGGCGGCGCCTGCCACTTGCTTAACCCGGCTTTCGCTGTAGTTCACCTTGTCTGCAATTTCTTTCCACGTCGGCCGACGGGTGTATTTCCGGTTCCGCTGGTCACCCATGTACCGCAATTCCAATATGTACCGGTCGGTCGGATCCAACTTCCCCAGCGCGACGCCCAGCCAGTTCCGTTTCTCCTGCAGATCGGCTATTCGCTTCTGGCAGGCCATCTCCTCCTGCTCATAGAACCGTGCCTGGTCCTTTAGCGCCATGGAGGCTGTCCTGTCTCCAGTCATGCCTTTGCCGCCCGGCATCCCAGAAAGGTTGACGGGCGGCAGTGTTATCTCATTTTTCTCGGCTTCGCAGTGGCGGATGGTAGCCCATTCCTCGGCGATCATGGCCGGGATGTCATAATAGATTTTCAGCAGCTTCTTTACCTCGTCGACCGTCATGGTACCATCCTTTCCTGTAAGCCACCCATTAAAAATTTGAAATATTATAAATTGAATGTTATATTAAAAAGTATTTATAGAGGGGGTAATTGCTTGCTTTCTTTATCTAATTTTCATTCATGTCAAATTGTAGAATGGAACCAGCCTTCAATAAAGGACATAGCATATTTCATAAAGTTCTATGATTGTTATAAGTTTGCAGAAGACTTGGCTTCTGGTCTACTTTATATGAAAGCTGCCAGTAGTTTTTGGGACGATGAAGGCACTCTCCAAAGTGATCCAAGTGATACAAGATCATGCCGCTGCATCGGGATTAATTCTAATCGCCCTATCTATTGTTTATATACCGTCTATCGCAATGATTGTGCTGACACAAAGATTTTAATTAAAAATCAAGTTCTTAAAGACTTTACACATAACTATCCTCAAAACGTTCAAATGGTGCTCTTAGATGCACAAAAGTTTCTTGAGAAATTTGAATTACATTTAAGCAAAAATAATCTTACAGCTTATGCGGGTATAGTGAAATACAATAAATCAGATATTCAAGACAGATATCTGTTACAAATTCATCGTGAATATTTAACCTTCCTTTTTAAGCACCAAAAATTTAGCCACCAAAATGAATTCAGGATTCAGCTAAACAAACCTTGCAAATTAGAAGACGTCCCACTTTCTGATCTCAATCCACAATTTCAAAAAATCTACTTAGAAGACCATGTCCCATTCAAAAGATATGTTCCCCACGTAGAGGAAATAGGAAATCTGAGGGAAAATGGTGTGGCAAAGCTTTTTACATATAGCGATTTAGTTGCAGCAAAAAATTCTTACATTTTATCATTGACTTAAAGCATTTAACTTGGCTATGCTTATAGACAATTCTTTCACCGCTTTTTGCTTGAACTTCTTTGCTCTCCTTCTTTTTTCTGGCCACTTTCAAAGTAGAATGATCCCTCTTCTTTATATTTTCCACATCTTTACGTCTGTCCGAGGCTCGTCAGCGTATTCTTTGGGCATCCTGCGCGTATTCCCGCAGCTTTGCAATTGTGGCCTGTCCGATTCCGTGCCCGGGGTGGATACTGGAAATGAAATCTTCAACTGCTTGTCGGCGGACTTTATCCATTTCCGGAATTTCTGCCGGGACCACGTTCTTTTTTCTCAACCTAGCTATGTATTCTGAAATCTGCGCATCCGTCATTTTGCGGATTTTCACAGCCAATTCATGTTGTTCCTGCTCTACCGGCGTGTGCCGGCAATTACGTTTTTTCATGGCTTTTTGCACCTTTCAAAAGA
>DAIPML010000298.1:0-4301 GCA_036768735.1 Clostridiales bacterium
GAGGTTGACCTTTTTGGATATATGAAAACTGGAGATAAAAACTCGGATAATAAAAATGCCCGTACAAGGTCTGCAGTGGTTCGACTGAGCAATGCCGTGTCCCTAGAACCATATAAGGCTGATATGGATTTTCTAACCAATATGGGTCTTGCCAGGCGCTTAGGAAAGGATGCGGTAAATTCCATCGCACAAAGCGAAATTCACCATTCGTTCTACGCCTATACTATTACTATTGACCTCGATTGCGTTGGGATCGATGGGAACGACAACACGAAACTTCCTGCTAATGTGCGGTACGGACGTATCGCAGATTTTCTAAGCTGTGTTGAATTCCTATACCGGGACATCAAAGCGCGGCGTGAGAACCTTGCGCCTGTTTTTGTTATTGGAGGGTTATATCAACGCAAATCCCCATTTTTTGAGAATCGCATCAAATTAAAAAACGGTAATAGACTAAATACAGACATTTTAGCAGAGACGATTCAAGCGATAGGTGAACCGACGATGGTTGGGTATCTTAATGGTGAATTCAGCAATGAAGATGAGATCAAAGAAAAGCTTGCGCCGGTCAGTATTGCTGAGTTCTTTGAGAAACTTAAAAAGCAGGTGAAGGATGACTATGCAAGCTGTTAGAATCCTTGCCAGTCAGAATATGGTGTCTTACCGGGTACCACAAAGCCTAATTATAAAAGAAAGTTATCCCTTGCCGGCATATTCCACTGTCATCGGTATGGTGCATGCGGCGTGTGGATTTACAAAGTTGGTCCCTATGCAGGTCAGCATTCAAGGAAGCTTTGCAAGCAGCGTAAAAGAACTTTATACACGCTATGAATTTGGCAGGAACACAAAATATGAAGCAGCTCGACATCAGGTCAAGCTTCAAGGGAAAAATGGAGTTTATGGCATGACGCGCGGTCCGGGAAGTATTGAGTTGCTGACCGATGTACGTCTTTTACTGCATATTATACCAAAAGATGATTCTATATGTGAAACAATTGCCAAAGGCATGTTAAATCCCAAAAAATATCTGTCGCTTGGTCGATGGGAGGATTTGCTGCGCGTAGACGATGTCCGAATCACAGAACTACGGGAGGAGACAGTAAGCGAAGATACCTTGAATCTAAATTGTTCAGCATGGATTCCTGTACAGATAGAAGAAACTCTTAAGAAAACGGTTCGCTCTGGTTTTATGCCTTCAGGCACTTGTTACAGACTGAATAAAACATATAATATTTCAGACCTTGGTCTACGCTCCTGGAAGGAAAGGGTTTCTGTGCGATATGCTGGGCGCGGAACAATGATAGGGAAAGGTGGTCGCCTTCTTATGGATCGGCTCCCTATCATGTGTAAGGATATGCCTTACTATAATGAAGGTATCATACCGGTTTTCCCGGCTTAAGCATTGCCATCTGCTGAAAAGCAAGATGGCAATTATTATAAGGAATAGAGGCTTGGGTATGTTAATCTATGCGAAAAGCCAGGGCAAACAAACTTTAAAAGAACATACAGATCAATGCCTGGCCAAATATAATGAACTGAAGTTATGTTACCCGGACAGCCTGACCGAAAGAGACTGGAAAATTCTACGTTGGGCAATTTTGTTTCATGACTTTGGAAAAATTGACGCGCATTTCCAAAATAAAATTCGCAAGGTAATCGGCGAAGAAGTCTTACCTGTAACTGGTAATGAATATCCCCATAATTATTTGAGCCCTGCTTTTCTGGATTTTGATTTCTTTTATAATACTGTTGGATTTAGAAATAAAGAAATGGGAATGCTTGTAAAAATTATATTCTATCATCACGCTCGAGAAGAAATCAGTGGTTTCTACATTGAAGGCCTTCAGGATTATATTAAATCCACTCTTTCAAAGCGGTGGGAATTAGTAAAAGCAAAATATGGCAACCAACTTCCAGCGGGTGTCTCTTCAACATTAAATACAGAATTTACAATATTTCTAGGCTTTAATGATGACAGATGGCTGAAAGACAGTCTGCAGGAACGATATATGAAGATGAAAGGGATGTTGAACCGAATTGATTACTGTGCCAGTGCCGGGCTAAAAGAGATTGAAGAAAATCCATATGACCAAGATGGAAAACTGCTTTCTGAAAAAACAGAATCTTATATAGAGAAACAAGGCTTTCAGCTTTATCCGGTACAGAGCTATTTACAGCAACACAGTGGGGAAAATGTTATCGTTCAGGCAGGCACAGGTTCCGGAAAAACAGAGGGTGCATTATTGTGGCTGAATGGTCGAAAAGGATTTTACACGCTCCCGTTAAAAGCAAGTATTAATGCAATTTATAAACGAATTAACCAGAGCATTGGATATACGAGTGCAGCTGTACTGCATAGTGATGCTGCATCTGTTTATTTGGAATGGGCGAAATCAGAGGGTAAAAATGAGGAGCAGGCTTTAGAAAAGTACCAAACAGCCAAACTCTTTGCTACACCTTTTACTGTTTGTACAGTCGATCAACTTTTCAGGTTTGTTTATAAAGCAAATGGAACGGAGATTGCAGCTGCAACGCTTGCCTGTAGCAATTTAGTAATTGATGAAATTCAGATGTATTCGCCTGAACTTATTGCATCTATTCTTTATGCACTTCATCTGATCAGCGATATGGGCGGACATTTCTGCATTATGACAGCGACATTTCCAAAAGTTTTGTTGTACCTTATGCGGAAAAGAAAAATTCCATGTCCGGACCCACAAAAGCTGCCGAATTTTCATAGCAATGTCCCATACCGGCACAGGATCAAATTGCTGTTTGGAAAGGAATTTCCATTAGAACAAATTTGCAAGCAGGCACAACATCGTCGTGTTCTTATTTTGGTAAATCGGGTGACTAGAGCACAAGAAATTCAAGGAAAACTTGAAGAAATAGGTGTGGAGGCGAATATTCTGCACAGTCGTTATCTACGCAAAGATAGAAGAATATTGGAGGCAGCAATTCAACATTTTGCACCCAACGACATCCACCAAGGCCATGGCAGTGGTATTTGGATTTCCACTCAGGTTGTCGAGGCTTCGCTTGACCTTGATTTTGATGTGATGTATACAGAAATGTGTACAGCAGATTCTCTTCTCCAGCGAATGGGACGTGTTTACAGACACAGGCTTTACGACTTAGGAAAAGAACCAAATGTATATATCCTTGTTAACAGAGATATTGGTAACTATCCTCATAACATTATTGACCCGGAGCTATATCAGTATACACTGAATGCTATACAGGAGTATGATGGTTGCCTGTTGTACGAAAGCAATACCCATGACGATAAGTCTGACCTGATGGATCTCGTATATGATCCCATAAAAAATTCAAAGATATTAAAATCTAAATATTGCAAGAGTATCAGAGAAAAGTATTGTAAATTTATTAACGAACGGATGTACGAGAAGACAAACAATGAGGTGAAATTCCGAGATATTGATTCTATCACAGTGATACCAAAAAATATATATGAGCAATTACAAGAGAATGGGGTTATGAAACAGTTACAGATGCAATTGAGAAATCCAGAAAGGATCAAAAGGCTAAAAGCACGTGAGAAAATTTGGGACTATACTATTACAGTCCCCAATATGGGGTTGGATATCGAGAAAAGCAAGATGCTATTTTACGATCATAGTCAGATTTATCTTTATAATGGCGATTATAAATTTGATCCGAAAACAGGAAAAGGTGCTGGGTTAATAAACAAATACAAAAGCAAAAAAGATCAAGATAACTTCAACTGTATCTGGTGAAAGGTGATATGATGGAAAATAGCATCAGTGGAATAATGATTTATTATTATTTTTGTCTGTAAAAAGAAACTCTATTATTTTTCAAAAGGATTGCGTATGGAACAAGAAAGTGAAGATGTTGAAATAGGAAAACTGATTGATGAGACAGCTTATAGCAAAGAAGAAAAGCATATTACATTGGATAACATAATCTCTGTTGATTACATAGAAAAAAGTCGAATTTTACATGAGGTAAAAAAGAGCCGTTCAATAAAAGAAGCGGGTGTCTGGCAACTAAAGTATTATCTCTGGTACTTTAAACAACGTGGTGTAAATCGATTAATTGGTCGAATTGATTACCCCTTACTGAAAAAAACTGTGAGTGTTTATCTTGAGAAAGAAGATGAGAAAATGCTATTACAAATTATTAATGAAATCAAAAATATTTGCAAACAGAAACTTCCTCCAACGTGTGAGACTAAAAAACATTGCAAAAAATGTGCATACCATGATCTTTGCTATATCTGAGGCGATGCAAAAATGAAGAAGAGTATCTATATTTAT
>DAIPML010000299.1:0-4298 GCA_036768735.1 Clostridiales bacterium
CTACGACGTGTGCAACTTCGTGTATCGTTGATCCTATATATATTCCCATTTGCTGTGAGTTGAGGTTGAGCCATCCCATCTTATACATCAAGGGGTACAGAAACATTGAGATGGTACCAAAAATGACAACGGTGGATACTGCTATGGCGGTTTTGTGTGGCTGATTTTTTAAAACAGGCTCTGTGCCTAGTACGGCTGCTGCACCACATATTGCGCTACCTGCCGATGTGAGCGTTGTGAGGTGTGGGTCTAACTTGAGCATGCGCCCGACAAAATAGCCTAATGTTAATACACTTAATACCATAATTATGTCTACGATAATAGCTGCAGGTCCCACAGCTACTATATGCTGAAATGTGAGCCTGAATCCGTAGAAGATGATTGCTGCACGCAATATCTTTTTGCTGCAAAACTTGATTCCGGGCATCCATTGCTCGGGCGTTCGTTTACGAAGTGTGTTTCCGTAAATCATTCCTATTATGATTCCGACAATTAGGGGACTAAGTGAGAGACTTTTGACAGAAGGCAACCGTGATATAAACAGTGCCACCAATGATAGTGATACAATGAGAATGACCCCCTTAATAAAAGGTCCTTTATTATTTGACATGAAGTGTAGTTTTGTTTCGGGTGCAAAATTAACAAATTAACTACATGTATATAGGTTTTTGAATTATGTTAACCTTTAAATATATTCTAAATTGGAATTTAGAATAAAACATCTTATTTATTTGTGTTTTAGTATTTTGTTTATTAATATTGCATATTCGAATATGGAATATTAAAATATTATCAAAAATGATGAGTCCTGTAGATATCGTTATTCTTCTAAAAATCACATGTTACGGAGATGAGGTTTGGAAACAATCTACTCTAGCTGATTCATTAGGTATAAGTCAGTCTGAGGTGAGTAAATCGTTGAGAAGATCTAAATTTGCCGGACTACTGGATCCAAGTGGAAAGAACATTATGAAAAGTGCTTTATTTGAGTTTTTACAATATGGTTTTAGATACGTCTTTCCTATAAAACCAGGACCAATTGTTCGTGGAGTACCTACTTCTCATTCAGCAAAACCTCTTAGTGAGTACATAGAAAGTACTGAAGCATATGTTTGGCCGTATGTAAAAGGAAGTGTTAGGGGGCACAGTATTATACCGTTGTATCCATCCGTTCCTGAGGCAGCTTTAAAAGACGTAAAGCTTTATGAATTATTAGCTTTGTCTGATGCTCTAAGAGTCGGCAGGACAAGAGAAAGAAATTTGGCTATTGAAGAATTAAATAAACGAATATTTTGAAAAACACTTTAATTAACAGAGAAGCAACACTAACGATCGCTAATGCATTAGGTGAATTAAATGAATATGTTGTTTATGTTGGAGGAGGCTGTTGTAAGTTTTTATATTGACGACCCGGCAGCTGATGATGTGCGACCAACAAAAGACATAGACATTGTATTAGAAATTGCCAGTTTAGTTGAACTAGAGGAGGTTCGAACCAAATTAACAAAAAAAGGCTTCTATCAATCTAACGAGGATGATGTGATGTGTCGATTTAGATATAAAGATATTAAAGTAGATGTTATGTCTACAAAAGAAATTGGTTGGGCACCTGCAAATCCTTGGTTCGAGAAAGGTTATAATAATTTGATCCAGGTTAATATGGACCAAACTCAAATTAATTGCTTATCTCTACCTTATTATTTAGCAACTAAATTCGCTGCATTTTATGCTCGTGGTAGAAATGATCCTCGCACAAGTCATGATTTTGAAGATATAGTATATCTACTGAATTTCAATTCGAGCATTGTTGAACATGTTAAAAATTCAAACCATGTTTTAAAACAATACTTGATAAAATGTTTTAAGGATATATTGAGTGACTCTGTTAAACAGGAAGCTATATTAGGGAATTTATTCTATGAGGATCAGGAATACAGATTCAATAAAATAATTGATAAACTTAAAAAATCATGTGTTTAATTGAAACTCACTTTTGTCACATATGAGAACAGCAATTACTGATAACTTATCACGTTTTTTTACTCAGCCTTATCCTTTTTATTACAAGGGTAAATCGTTATGGATTATAGCGGCGATTCTATTTGTCTTTTCATTCGTTTTCAACTATTTCTTTCAACCTTTCAATGTGTATCATCCTGAACATAAAATGAGCTATTTAATGATCTCGGTGATTCACTCCATAACTCCCTTTGTCATCATATTGCTATTTTCTGTTTTTAGTGTATCCCCTGAGACTGAAGAGAGGTGGACAGTACTCAAGGAGATGTTGCTGCTGGTGATACTGCTTTTTATTGTGGGTATTGTTCAGTTTCTTATTCGTGATATAATTTATGATAATCCTGACAACTGGTCGTGGAAATATTTCTTTGAAGAGATCAGAAACACGTTTTTGGTCGGGTCGCTAATCGCGATAATTCTTATATCGCTTAACTTCAACCGGCTGAATTACTGGAATAAAAAGCGGGCAGATGAGCTGAATCTCTCTTCTATCAAAAATAATAACCAAAGTGATAAAAAGGACGTTGATGATTCAGGTGTTGATGATTCAGGTGTTTTTATTGAGACTCAGGTGAAAGCGGATGATTTTAAGCTAAAGGTTGATAACCTGTTGTTTGCTAAGTCTGAGGGTAATTATATTGAGTTTTATTTGATGGATGTGAGGAGCGTTACGGATATGACAGTCAACAAGTTTGTTAAGCGACTAACGCTTAAAGATCTGGAGTCGGCATTGAAACCTTTTCCTGAAATAATCAGAACTCACAGGTCTTATCTTGTGAACTTGAATCAGATTATGGGTGTTGAGGGAAATGCTCAGGGTTATAAACTCAGGCTTAAGGATTATGACGGAACGGTTCCTGTATCGCGTAATATGATCGGTAACTTTAACAATGTGATGAACGGAAATTAGGTTGCAATTCGTAACAAACTTGTTGTTCGTAACAATAATCTTGTCGCTCATCCCAATGTGTGGGAATTATAATTTCAGGATGTTTTTTCAATCTAATTTTGTCGCAAAAAAAGATTATGCGCAGATACGATTTAGATTGGTTGAGAGTGATAGCATTTGCATTACTGATTTTTTATCATGTAGGGATGTTTTTTGTGCCCTGGGGTTGGCATATTAAGAATAATGAGACTTACGAAAGTCTGACTGGCCCAATGTGGTTTCTTAATCAGTGGAGATTGCCGCTATTGTTTGTGATTTCGGGAATGGGTACTTACTTTTCACTGCAGAAGAGAACCGGTGGGCAGTTTATGCGTGAGAGGGTTATCAGACTACTTATTCCTTTTGTTTTTGGTATGTTATTTATCATTCCTCCGCAGGTTTATATTGAGCGACTTGCAAATAATCAGGTTTCGGGCAGTTATCTTGATTTTTGGCCTTCTGAAGCTTTTATCGGCACTTATCCCGAAGGGAATATCAGTTGGCATCACCTTTGGTTTATATTGTATCTTTTGTTGTTTTCTTTGATTTTGACTCCTCTGTTTATAAGCATCAAAAAGGGGTTCAGTAAAGGTGTAATAAAGAAAATTATCTCTAAACCTTTGGGGTTGTATATGTTCATCTTCCCTCTTTTTCTGTGGGAATGGTTATTGCAGCCGTTTTTCCCGGTTACGCATGCTTTGATTGGAGATTGGTTTAACATTATCAGCTCTATTACTCTTTTCATTTTTGGATTCATTATAATTACTACTAAAGAAACTTTTTGGCATTCTGTTAAGAAGTATCGTTATATATATTTATCTGTGGGGATAGTATGCTTTTCTGCTATGGTTTATATTGTTAATAATTACGAGGACTCCCCTACAAGGCATACGATTGAAGCTTTTATTAAGGTGATTAATCTATGGTCATGGGTTATTACTCTGTTTGGCTTTGCTGCAAGATATCTTAATAGTAACAGCTCTGCTTTGAAGTATGCTAATCAGGCTGTTTACCCGTTTTACATTCTACATCAAACGATTATAGTCATTATAGGTTACTACATGATTGATTTGGATTGGCCGATTGGTGCTAAAGGGTCCGTAATGATTATTGGAACTTTCGGTATTACTTGGGTGATTTATGAATTCCTTATCAGGAGATGGAAGATTTTCAGACCGCTGTTTGGTTTGAAAAATGAACCGGCTAAAGCAACTGGAATGTTAGTTAACAATTACAGATAAACTAAAATCAAATAGCAGATGTTATATTGCATATTTAGTAATCATTTAAATAAGATTATTATGTATGTAGCAGTTTGGGACACCTATGTAACTAAGAAGGATGGCAGTGT
>DAIPML010000300.1:0-4296 GCA_036768735.1 Clostridiales bacterium
CGTTGAGGGTGATGTGGTCGAATGTCTCATCCATATCTGCCGGTGGCGTTTCCGCTTTGCGGGTCAACAGGGGCATCAGCAGGTCGGCTGCAGCCAGCGCCTTGTTCCGGTCGTGATATGCACTCACGAACTTCCGGATATAGAAGAAGAAATAGGGTGTGATAGTGAGCAGAAACAGGGCCGTGCCAAAGTCGTACCCTTTGCCGTAATTGGGACCATTCATGATTCCCATCAGGCTAAAGCCCAAGTAAATGGCGATGGCCGCGATGGCGATGGTGACAAACAGTTCCAGTACGGCCGAGGAGAGGATGGCCACCCGCATCACGTTTGTGGTAGCCTGGTTCAGCTCCTCGCTTTTGCGCGACAGGAACCGGTATTGCGGTAGCAGGTTGTCGAGGTTGACGATCTCCGCGATCGTCTTCAGTCGGTTATAAAATACCGCCGAATATTTCAGGAACAACCCAGTATGTTTCTTGTGTATGGCTTCGGCACCGATGCCGATGACGGCCATCTGCACGGGGATCACAAACAGGGAGAGCATCAGGATGAGAGCCACCCACTTTTCCAGGAAGAAGCAAATCATCAGCAGCAGGATGCTCACCACGGCCGTCGCCACCGAATAGGGAATAAAAAAAGCGAAGTAAGGCTTCAGGTCGTCACTTATTTTGGTCATGTAGAGTGCGCCGGAAGTGGAGTCGAGCTGATTCTCCTGTAGCAGCACCGGATAAAGCTCCTTTTTGATGCCGGCCACAATGGCATTTCCGGCCCTGTAGTTGAATCGCGACTCGAGGTGGGCGAAGAGATACCGCCCCGCAAGGAAGGCCGATGCCAGCCACAGCATCTCGGGGTGTAGTGTTCCGTTGTTGAGCCACAAAGCAGCGAACTGCGAAAGGTACCAGCTGAAGGCCACAAAACTCGCTGCGCTGAGCAGGGTGCAGAGCGAAGCCATGGCGTAGGTGCCCCTTGCCACTGCCATTCTCTTGCCGAGCCATCCGGAGGCACTTTGTTGTTTTGCACTCATCTATTGCTTGTGATTTTAATTTCCCAAGACCCCTGGGGGTGCGGGTGATGCGGAACAAAGATAGTTATTTTGAAATCCAATACAAAAGCCGATCGGGAGAAGACTGTCATAATTTAAATTTTTAAAGGGAAAACCTTTTTGTTTTTCAGAATAAAGTGCTACTTTTGCATCCGCGAATCACAATTCATTCGCCACATTCGGGGTGTAGCGCAGTCCGGTTAGCGCACCTGCTTTGGGAGCAGGGGGTCCCAAGTTCGAATCTTGGTACCCCGACAGAGCTAAAATGCTGATTAGAAACGTAAAACAGCTCAAGCGGGTTGGTTCAATTTAGAGCCAACCCGCTTTTTTTGTTAAAATTGACCTTGTTTTTAACTAAAAAGTGCAATTAAGAAACACATTTCTTTGGGATATCTTTGGGAAATTATCACGGCTCCGAACATAAAAATAGGAGCTTATCCCCTAATATCAACAAAATGCCAATCATCAGTATTGGGTTCTGTTGGCGCTATATATGATAAATACCAATTGCCATTTTTATCCGGAGTAAGAATCTCGACCGCTTTATGAGGCAAGTTACTTATTTTAGATAATCCATTTTTGTAGTTTTTTAAATACATAAAAGTAGAGTAAAGAATCCAATAAGAAAAACAATATATTTCTTCCCATTTTTCAAAAAGAATTCCTTCCAAATTAGAGTATTTATCGGATTTATAATTATTAAAAATAATTCCACCCTGAATAACTTGATATTGACTATGTGCAATAGCATTCCTTATCTGGCCTATATATGATTGGTTGAATAATTTGGAAAAAAGTGGGAATATACTATTTAGTCTTTGTTTTATATTCTCCCTAATGTATGCACTCTTCTTTACAGAGTTCATATCTTTTAAAGATAGCCCCCAATCATAATGAGCGCCACTTCCAATATTAACAAGTTGTGTGAGAACTCTTAAAAAATAAATATTTTCCCAAATGTTTAGATATTGTCTCATTTCAAAATGAATACTTTCTTCCATGTTATTTGGCTGATAAGGATGGTTTTGTTTCTTAAAGCAATTGTCATCATTTGTCAAGTATTTTAAACCGTTTAAACTTATGTGGTTTAATGATTGGTATGCAGAAAATCCATCTATGCCTAAACCAATCATCGGGTGACCGGAATAGTCAAAAGAACCATTTTGAGAGCAAACTATAATATCGTTAGAATGTTTTGAATTAAATAGACATACAGAGGCCATTTCTATCCACGCCTTGTGCATTTCTTCTTCTATTTTTGAAAGTGTACTTTGTCTAACCATGATAGTATTTAATTGATATTGCAGAATCGATGGTGAAGATGAGAAATGAACTATATTAAATTTAAACGAATACAATTTTCTTCTACTTTATCAAGGGCCTGGATAAATTCAGAAATATCTGAGAAATAACTAGGGTATGCCTCTTTTAATTCTCTATAATTATCGACATTAACAAGAACAACGGAGTTAGTCTGAGGATCAGTAAAATCTTCCAAAATAAAGTATCTTAGAATTGCTTCTTCATAGTCATCAATATGATATTTCTCAATATTTAACATCCTATTCTCTAAGTCAATGTTTAAAAGATAGAAATCAGACGTATTATCATCTTTAATAGTTTCTGCGCTTACTTTGTAGGCTTTTAATAAAGATATATTTTTTTTTGATTTATTGTATCTATAATACATTGACATGAGAGACTGAAGGGTAACTCCTCTATGTTCTTCCATTACAGGACGGGCCTCTTTAAATGAAAATAATGAGCTTGTTATTTTAAAAAAATCCATCCAGCGATCTTCTCCATAGCCAGACTTTAATTGTGTCTTATTATGAATATCAACCGTTTCTAATGCAGTAGCCCATGAGTGTTGGAGTTTAGTCCTAATTTGTAATTCAATCCTTAGTTTATCAAACGATTCATTATCGCTTTTATACTGAAATATTAAATGAATACTTCGATACCCACTATTTTTAGGAGATTCGATATAATCATTTATTTTAATGAGAGTGAAATTTTCATGATCAAAAGATAATAAGTCCATTGTAGAATCAACTGATTCGATATCGTATAAAACAACTCTAAGGCCACCAATATCCTGAAGCCCACCTAATCTCATTTCAGGATTTATATCTAACTTGTATTCTATTGAACTCATTCTCTTTAATCTCTGAGAAATGGATACATATTTGACATTATTAATCTCTAATATTTCATTAACAATGCCCTTTAATTCATTCAACGGATGAAGATGGTCGGATCTCCATTCATTGATTTTTACAAGAGCTAGGCTTCTTTCTTCTTTTGATGAAGATTTCATTAAAATTTCGCCTGCCTTGTTTATCTGATTTCTTGAGTATCTCATGATTATTATTTAATTAAGGCAAAAATAATCATTCTTTTATATTTTACCGTAAAACACTCATGGCAATTGATATAAAGCCAAACATATCCGTATCCTTTGAACCTTCGTAGAATGACAAACGAGGAGATTGGAATGCTATATTGGCAACTGCAGTTTATCGTGATAAAAAATATTGCAATAAAAGGCTAATAAAAAAACTAACAGTTCCACCAATAATATAATCAAAAATTTTCAGCCAGATTCTTTTCATCTTAAAATTCCCACTTTTATAAATTACTTTAATAACTGTATATTGATTCAGTGCTGTGTGGTTTGAATAATATCCTTTGTATATTTCGTGTTCTTTTTTTCGCATTGAGACATTCCTCCGAATTTTAAAAATTTTAATTCGGAATGCCCTGCCTCGCCCTGCGAAACTACTTGTCAATATGTGAATATCAAAGGACACTTTTGTAAATTGCTTTTATTAAGACATATAGAATGAGCTAATTTTATATATATCCATATCGAGTCAAAATTAATTTGGCAAAAAAATAAAAGCTTGCTAAATATTAACTTTGCTTTTTGAAAAGCAAAGAGACCCATTCCCTGTAAATTGGAAATGAGTCTCTTCTCTTAAATCTTGACCTCTGTAGGGCAAAATTAGTGTGCTGCCACAAAAAAGAAGGCTGAAATATGGAAAAGTTATGAAAAAGTTGCGCGATGAGAATTCTTAAGCAATTCTATATTTTTAAATAAACGGTGTGATGGTTGATACAAAGCCATGGCATATCCACATCGTTACTGAATTGACAATCTTAGAAATGACAGAAAAAGAAATACTTAAGGATGTATTTGACATCATTAGTGTCCACTAAAAATTCGCAAAAGCTCTTTGAAATTATTGAATATT
>DAIPML010000301.1:0-4246 GCA_036768735.1 Clostridiales bacterium
TTATTTTTGAATCACGGCACTTATCTAATGCTTCATTTGCAACTTTTATTGCCTCATCTGTATCATTATGCGAATCATAGTATTCAATTAGCTCCAAGTAGGCATCTGCTGATTTTGCAAGATTTCTATTTAAATATAAAACATATTCCTCATCATGACCAAATTCATAATATATCTTTGCTGCCTGTTTCTGATATTTTGTTAGTCTGCTTTTCATCATAATATTAGCTTTTTCAAGGTATTCCTCTTCTGTATTACAAAGGGCTTCCAATAAATCTGTCATAGGATCACAGCAACTATAATAATCATATCCATCATTGTCAACAATATCCTGTAAAACCTGCTTTCTGATATTCCATGATTCTGAATTGTCTTTTAAATGTCTGACCAATGCCGCACATATCTCCCAGATTTCTTCTATTTCTACCTGATCATCAATATATCGCTCATAGCTTAACCATTGTATTAATTCTTGAATTTGTCTCCAGGAAGAATTCAATATTGAACTTTGATTATTAATATTTTGTTGTTCTTCTTTCATCTTTTTCAAATCTTCCATCAGATTTATTTCACGATCCAACTTCTCCTTTAAATAATATCCTTTTATTGTATGCTTCTTGAAAAATTTCTCTTGCACCTCTTTTGTATCTACTTCTATCCTCGTTTCTAGCAAAAGTATCATTTCATTATATACTTCTTTATTTTCTGCGCTATTCATTATATTGCTTGGCAATATAACATCACACAAGGGCAACATCAAAATCTCAAGCAACTGCTGTGCAAACTCTCTTTCGTTCAAATTTATATTTACCATATAAAATGCGTACAGCCAATCATAGACTACCTCTGTTTTATTGGTATCTAGCATTCCATGTTTATATGCACTATCTATAGTAAAAGGCTCTTCGTCTATTGAAAAATCGGCTGAATCATCAGCTTCCACAATACAAAACTCCAACCTGCAAATTTGTCCCAGAATTTTGTTCGTCTGTTCATATTCCTCCAGTTTGTTTAGGTCATGGCATCCACTAAATATGTTATCTATAAAATGCATTGCCTGATTTGGGTCATTGTACCAGACCTTCCAATCATCCATATATTTTCCTGTATCATCAAATTCATAATAATGCGTCTCATACTCCAAGCAGATTTTTCCATCACTAACTTGTTTACAAAATTCATCTATCATTTCATTACTTGGCATGTCTAAAATCAATTTTTCTCGTGATAAACTTCTAAGAAAATCTTGTTGCTTAGTTTCATTAAGCAACTGTGCCTGCATGATAATCCATTCATCCTTTTCCTGCGATGTCATCAATGCCAATTGCTTTTTGTTTCTTGAATAAATACATTCTTTTTTGCTGTCTCATCCGTATTGTTATAATACATTTTCTTACCTCATAATCTGGTTCACCGAATAAAAGTTTCCTTATATTCTAATCGTTTTTAAATTACTCAAACAATAAAAATATAAAAGTTATATTAACAAAATCATCATGGCTGATAATGCCATATAGGTTCACCGCCGCCCTCGCATAAGAATCAAGGAGCTTTGGCCATATTATTCCTCACTTCTATCCTCCGAAAATATTTCAATACTACGACATATCGCAAAAGCATCATAATTCACATGGCAAAAGGCATCATTACCTGTCAATCCCCATAGATATCACTGCCCTCATAACCGCATACTCCGCAACGAGGCGAATTGCACACCGGCAGCAGCATCTCTGTCCCGCATTCATGACTATCCGCACAATCCTCGCACAGAAAGCCGGTTCCGTCATAGATACATTCTGTGCAGACCCATCTGGCTGCCTTCTTACCGCATTCCGAACAGATGTATTTAATCGGATTATTTCTGGCCAGGAGGGTGATCTTATCCTTCTTCCACGGTCCAACCTTATAATCAGAAACGGTAATTATCAAATCTGTTGTTGATCCGAAATCATATTCATAACCAATATTCATTCCCTTTTCAAGCACACTTTTCAACTGGTGCTTCATACTTTTCGATGGTGTGTCCCAAAGTCCCAATGTATCCACAAAGCGTTCATATGACTCCCCCTCTATATAAAACGCGCTCAGATGCCCGCAGCACTCCAGCCATATATCCCTCAAAAACTGATCCACATCCTGCAGCATCGCATTTTCCTTGCACTCAATAATCAGCCAATAATCTCTGTCGTATTTTCCGGTTATGGAAAGGGTGAAATAACCGCATAGTTTTACGCCTGCAGCTTTTCCCATCTCCTTCATTCGTTCCTTACATGCCGAAGTATGCCGTATCATGCCTGCCTTGGTATATTCTGCCTGACAATAGCGGCAACGTCCTTTGCTTTGTTTTCCCATATCTGGTCTCCTTTACATTCAATTGAGTTCTGCATGAAACAAGCCCCGGCGTATATACATTTGCCGGTATTCCTGCAGGCTTCTCTCTTTGGCGCTGGCTTTACCCACGACTTTTTCACCTCATCCAACACCGTGGCTAGTGCGAAGTATCTATAAAATTCGCATAACCAATATAGTGGGCAAATGAATCCCTCCTAAAAACGGTATGCCATCTCCTTCATCATTTGGTCAATCGCCGCAAGTCGTTTGACGACCTTTAATTTTATTCCGGTCTTCTTGCAAAAGTCGCCCAATATAGCTTCCATCGCCTCGCTTCGTATCTGTATTTCCTTAGGAACACCATTTTTCAAGCATATATCCATTATCTTATTGAGGGTAACATTGGCATCATCGCCAACGCTTTGGTACATTTCAAAGTCCAGGATCTGCCCTGATTTTTGATCTGCAAGGATAAAAACTCTAGGATAGTACGGGCGCTCACCCTTATTTTCCTGTACGGCAGAAAGCATGTAAAGCGCATCGATCTGCAAGGAGACATTCCCCATGCTTCCTGCCATTTTTATCTTTTGAATCAGAATGTCGTCATTAATTTCCACAGGGCTGTATGAAACTGTTGGAAACTTCATTTGTATCTCTTTACTATACCATTCCAGGCAGCCATTCTTCTCATCACTATATCTTAAAATAGTTTTGCCTTGCTCCATATCCATTTTAAGCTGTCCCGCTAAAACATCACCTGCCACAATAAGTGTTTGCTTTAAAGCATGTGTTAGAAAAATGCATTCCTCTTCATTTATATACCATGGATGATATCCAGGCTCATACCGTCGGAACATCGGCCAGGCATTTCTTCCCCGGAACGATAAGCCCAGATCCTTTATTTGTTTTCTATCTTCAGCAGATAAGAGAGCTCTATCTTCAAAAGAGCACATCAGGCAATTTTGATAATGCAGCATCTGATGGTTGGGAATAGAGTCTTCATGCACCATCAAATGATAAAAGCCAAAAATACCTTCATTACCAAGATATACACCAAGTGCATAATGTTCACCTGCCCTGCCCATAATAGAACAATATCCCATAGTCTTGTCCTTTGGGTTTTCAACGCAAATAATGTCAGCATCGTAAAATGCTTTCCATGGCTGTGCCTGTTTAAATTCCGACGCCGCCCCATATAGTTCCTTTAATTGATCATGGGTTGCTTTATTGTCTTTTCTCATCTATCCGATCACTCCATTTATTCATTATGACTACTCCATTTCGATTTTTATGTTTTCCTATAATTCTATTATTGACAATTATACTTTTATTTGGTTTATAAAAGCATGGTTGTCAATGACGAAGGAAAAAATCTTAAAATACACATATTTGACCTATATGTCATCTTTTTTATACTCTCCAGGGTTGCCATCCACCGTTACAAGGTTCGAATCCGTCAAGAACTTGATTTATTAGGCCTTCACCCTCTCAATCCTCGCGACAGATTCCACGTGGCATGAGACAACAGCATGGATGTCAACGCTCCGACAAAAAATCTCATGGGTCAAAAACGTATGACCGAACATTTCGTATCAATATGCTATAAACTGTCGACAAATTTCTCATACCGAACTTTTAACTGTTCGGAATAAACCTGGTTATTGAACGTTCCATCAAAGATGCTATTGACAATATACTCAAACAAGGGTTTTTCACATATCATTATTGGCAATTTCCAAGTGTAAAGCGTATCGATAATATTAGCCTCATAATGATCTTTATGCTTCTTGATAAGGTCGATAATTCCAGGCGCCAGCATAACATTCGATATAAATGTTTCTTTCAGCATCTTCTTATCATAGATTCCCTGCTTATAATATGCATACGAATCATGCCCCATAACGCAACTAACATC
>DAIPML010000302.1:0-4243 GCA_036768735.1 Clostridiales bacterium
TTACTATTAATGTGTTTATTTCATTCATCCTTAACTCAATGGCGTTTTTTATTTGTTTGATATCCTCCATCGCAAGTATATGTGCCTGCATAAGGTGGTCAACATATAACCGGTATCCCTTGTCCGAGGGCACTCTTCCTGCTGATGTATGAGGTTGTGTTATATATCCCATTTCCTCCAAGTCAGCCATTTCATTTCGGATTGTGGCAGAACTTAAGCCCAGCTCATGCTTTTTTGATATTGTTCTTGAACCAACCGGCTGCGCTGTCTGTATATAATCATCAATGAGAGTTTTCAGAATTCTCATTTTTCGTTCACTTAGTTCATCCTCCCAAAGCATAAACTCACCTCCATTTAGAGGGCATAAAACTGTTTTAATTCAATGAGCGCTTGCGCGAATTGTGCGCCAAAACGCTGGCGCTGGAAGCGCTTCCCTTGTGCGTTTTGTGTGCAACGCACCGCGAGCATTTTATCAAATGCCCTTCAGTGAGGGATTGTACCCGCCACTGAAGCAGAAATCAGTTTATCCCCCGCCTATAGAGGTAGGGGTCTTAGGGCATTTGATAAATAAAACTCCAAATTAATCAGTTAAGGCCGTACGCATATGAGCCGGTATGTTCAATTAATATAATTTAAAATAACGGAAGAAATTGCTTGATCCGTTTTTTGCAAAGCAAAATCCCTGTGTCTTTTTTGTTAGCACTCTCTTATAACGAGTGCTAAACACTAATATAAAAATACCACCCTACCTGTTTTTTGTCAAGAGGGTGGTGTTCTTTTAATGTGGAATAATAATTTTCATTTGTAATCCCGAATTTTCTATATTTTTATATCCAATCCTACCTTTTAAATTTTCGATTTTCTTTTCAGCTTCTTTTATTTTTCCGCTATTATGTACTAAATCAAGGTGTACGGGTTTGCTGGCTGATATCTCAATAATAATGGATTTGCCCTTTTTGTCAGTTACGACTTCAATATTATCAATTTTCTCCTTATTAGTATCTGTTGAAAAATTCTCCAATATAAATTCAATAATTTTAGCAAGAGGTATTATAATCTCATCAGAAATCTCCTTATTAACTTCGATATTTTCACCGATTGTTGAAAATATCACATTAACTCCCGCCTCTTCAATCATTGCCTTAACTGCTCTAGTAAGCTTCTGAAATGATTGTTTAAATGTAACGAGCCTTAACTCCTGAAGAATTTCCCGTATATCGGTCAACATATCCTTCGCTTGTTTGCTCTCAGCGGAAAAAGAGTCATTACTTCCAAACCTTATAATAACTTCGTTATGAAGAGCATTTTGAATTGTTCCGAGCTGGCTGACAATCTGTAAAATTTGATCAAGCCTTTTAATCGGTATCTGGACAAATTGTTCACCGCTCTCATTTCGAATTTTTTGTGCTCTTATAGCCTTAATAAGCCCGCTGGCATCTACTTTCCGCTCCCTGAGAGCGATCTCGCCAAACTTCATATTCTGATAAACACTGTTTTGCTTTTCCAGAACATACTCTATATCTTGCAGCGCAATAGCTCCATCTTCAAGAAGAATTTCACCAATTCTATTTTCCGGAGGTCTGACCGGCTGTTTAATATCCAGCATTATTCCATCCTTAAGCTGTATTATACTACCAATGTGCTGACCAACTTCCCCTTGGAATTTTGTATCGGCAAGAATTTTTTTATCATTGCAAATCTTTCTAAGAAAAAGAACAGATTGCAATATAATGTTGGTAATGCTTCGCGATATTGATATATTAAACTTCTGACATGCTTCAAGCAGCTCCTCTGTGTACTCCGTAATTCCTGATGCCATATCTTCTTCGAGAAAGCCGGTAAGTCCTTTTATAGAATGAAAACCACTGCATACAGCATTTAAATATCCGGGGTTATCAGGATCCACTTCAATATTAACAAGCTCAAGCTCAATTGAATCAAGGATTGCAATAATTTCTCTGATAAAATCATTAACAATGTTCCCGCCGGTTTCCTGCACATTATCCTTATTAAGGTTTTCCATGACAAGCACCCTTTCTTAAATAAACTCAATCCATACCAAATTTGCATAATCAAGGCCTGTTTTTGTTAGCTTAAGTATATCTCCATCATAGCTAACAAGCCCTTTCTTTTCAAGCATCTCAATTTTCATCTTATAATTTTTAATACTCTCATACCCGAATTCACGTTCCAGCTTCTTGATTGATAACCCTTCGATTTTTCTTAACCCCAGTATTAAGCTCTCGGAAAGCCTTTCTTCTGGATCAATAAGCTCACTAAAAGCTATGGGTTGAGTGTTTTTCATAATGCAGCTTATGTATTCGGATGGGTTCAAAACATTCGCATATCTTTCATTATACATAAATGAATGCGCTGCTGCACCGGCACCAATATAAGGCTTTCCCGTCCAATACTTCAAATTATGCCTGCATTCATACCCAGGCTTTGAAAAGTTGGAAATTTCATAATGATGATAACCAACATTTTTGGCATCTGAAATTACTCTGTAGTACATCTCCCTTTCAAGATCTTCATCTACTTCCGGTAAAACACCCTTTTTTCTCATTTCAAACCAGGGAGTGCCCTCTTCTATTTTCAAGCTATAGCATGAAATATGCGACAGATCAGATTTTAAAACTAAATCTGTTGTTTCTATCCAATCCTTCATGCTTTGACCCGGTAATCCAAATATAATATCGGCATTTATGTTGTAAATGCCTAAGCTCTTTAGAAAATTAATGCATTCTATAAACATTTCCTTTGTATGAATCCGACCCATGGATTCCAGAAGACGGTTCTGGGCAGCCTGAAGCCCTACACTGAATCTATTAACACCCGCACCAATAATAGCGCTTGCTGTTTCCTTTGAAATTGTTCCGGGGTTTGCCTCCAGCGTAATTTCTGAGTGTTTTTTTACCTTAACCGATTGAAAAAGAGTTCCTAAAATTTTAACAATTTCTGAGGATGGAAGCACCGATGGTGTACCACCACCGATGAAAACAGTGTCCACCTCAGGGTAATCATATTTCTCAGAAATCATGGAAATCTCTTTACATAAGGCCTCTGTATAATCATGATACATGCTCGAAAGACCTGAATAAGACGGGAAATCGCAATAATTGCATTTTCTCGCACAAAAAGGAATGTGAATATATAAACCTATAGGCTCTTGTTTATTAACAATTTCTTCAATCATTTTATGTATCCAGTTTTAATACACTCATGAATGCTTCCTGGGGCAATTCCACATTACCTACCTGGCGCATTCTCTTCTTCCCTTCTTTTTGCTTTTCCAACAGCTTTTTCTTTCGGGTAATATCACCGCCATAGCACTTGGATAGAACGTCCTTGCGGTATGCTTTTACAGTTTCTCTGGCAATAATTTTGCCGCCTATACAAGCCTGTACAGGGATCTCGAACATTTGCCTAGGAATCGCATCCTTAAGCTTTTCTGCAATTCTCCTGCCTCTTGGGTAGGCCTTGCTCTCATGAACAATAAATGAAAGTGCATCAACAATTTCTCCATTTAATTTGATATCCAGCTTGGTCAGGCTTGATTGCTTATAACCTTTCAGCTCATAGTCAAAAGACGCATATCCCTTTGTTCGTGACTTCAGTGCATCAAAGAAATCATATATAATTTCGTTAAGCGGCATGTCATATGTTAAAACCGCTCTGGTGGTTTCTATATATTCCATCCCAAGGTATTCCCCCCGACGTTCCTGACAAAGCTCCATTATGCTGCCCACAAATTCCGAGGGAGTCATAATCGAGGCTTTAACAATCGGTTCCTCCATCATTTCAATTGCAGTGATATCGGGCAGATTAGTCGGATTGTCTATATAAACTACCTCACCGTTCACTTTTGTTATTCGGTAGATAACACTTGGAGCTGTTGTTATAAGATCCAGATTATACTCGCGCTCTAAACGCTCCTGAATTATCTCCATATGCAAAAGACCTAAAAAGCCACATCTAAACCCAAACCCTAAGGCTGCTGAAGTTTCAGCTTCAAAAAGCAGTGCAGCATCATTAAGCTGAAGTCTTTCAAGAGCATCCCTGAGGTCGGTATATCTGGCTCCATCTGCCGGATATACACCACAGAAAACCATTGATACGGCTTTTTTATAACCGGGTAGAGGTTCTTTTGCCGGATTTTCAGCCAAGGTTATAGTGTCACCCACTTGAGTATCTCTTACATTTTTTATGCTTGCACAGATAAATCCTACATCGCCTGCAAAGA
>DAIPML010000303.1:0-4239 GCA_036768735.1 Clostridiales bacterium
GCGGACCTCCGCCGGAAACACACCGGAACAAGGACGTATCAGCAGTGAAAATTAAAATAACTAAGGTCGGGAAGCTGAAAACGATAACACAAATAGAGTAGGCATAATTAAAAAATCAAATTGTATGGAAAACAATGTAACAAAAATGCGACAATTTACACATCTATCAGTAGATAGGATGAAACATGTATGCGGTGGAACAACCATTCAAGCAAACATAATGATTAATTTTTGTCCTATTTGTGGATACGGTTTAACTCCAGACGATATCCAACCAGGTCCGACGTATACATATCTTTGTCCTAGTTGTGGTTCAAGAGGGATACTGCCTGAAGAAAATTGAGTGATTCTTTTCTTTTGAATAGGAATGCATAAGTTTCCGTTTTATAAACAATTAGATAAATCTGAATGTGGATCTTCATGCTTGCGAATGGTTTCTAAGTATTATGGGAAATATTTCACTGCTGAAACAATGCGAAAAAAAACATTTGTATCCCATAATGGCACATCATTTTTAGAACTAAAGCAGGCTGCAGAAAATATAGGACTGGAAACTTATGCATTGGAATTAGATTGGGAACAACTTAAACAAATAAACAAACCTTGCATTATTCACTGGAATAATAATCACTTTGTTGTTGTTTATAAAATCAAACAAAACCGTCGAACAAAGGAAGAAAAAGTCTTAGTCGCAGATCCGGGCAGCGGGTTGACAACATACAATAAAGATTTATTTTTAAATCACTGGCTGCAAAAACCTTATACTTATAAAGGATTTGTGCTATCTTTTTCTCCTACGCAAACATTTAAAAACATTGTCTCCGAAAAAGATACTTCTCTTACTTGGACGGATTTATTTCGTTATCTGATACCATTTAAGAAAACCTTATTCAAGTTTATTTTAACAATGTTAATTGGGAGTCTTATTAGTTTAATTTTCCCATTCCTCACCCAAGCTGTAGTGGATAAGGGTATAAAAAATAAAGACCTACATTTAATATTTCTATTGTTAATTGCTCAATTACTGTTGACAATTGGACAATTTGGCAATGAAATGTTACGTTCATGGTTAATGCTACACATCACAATGAAGATGAATATATCCTTTATTTATGATTTTTTAGCCAAATTAACAAGACTGCCTCTTTCCTTTTTTGATTCCAATAAAATAGGAGATATTATGCAACGCGTGGCTGACAATTCCCGTATTCAATCATTCTTAACAGGTTCATTGATTAGTATTTTGATTGCAGGTATTACATTTATCGTTTATTCAATTGTCATGGCCGGCTATAATAAAGAAATCTTATACCTTTTCTTATTGGGGAGTATAATTTATGTTCTTTGGATCTTCTTATTTCTTTCTAAACGAAAGAAACTTGATGCAATTCGCTTTCAGGTTTTATCTTCTAATCAGAGTAATATGATCCAATTGATATCAGGTATGCAGGATATTAAATTGAACAATTGTGAAAAAAGTAAACTGCATGATTGGAAGAAAATACAAATGAATATTTATCAAATAAATATTAAATCGAAGATATTAGAACAAATACAAGGTATGGGCGGTATATTTTTTGACCAGATTAAAAATCTGGTAATTTCTTATTGGGCTGCCAGATTGGTCGTGGGAGGAAATATGACATTGGGTATGATGATGGCGATGCAATATGTGATAGGACAGTTAAATGCTCCTTTAAAACAATTCATTAGTTTTGTACAGAGTATGCAGGATGCCCATATCAGTTTGGAACGTATGGGTGAAATCTATAATAAAGAAGATGAAATACCTTTGAATTCTGATAAGATTGAAAAAATTCCACCCGTTGGAGAGATTGTTTTTAAAGACGTTTCTTTTCAATATGGAGGTGCAGAATCAGAGAAAGTTCTTGATAAAGTAAATTTTACAATTAAACCCGGCAAGATAAATGCACTTGTTGGGACAAGTGGCAGCGGAAAAACGACAATACTAAAACTGTTATTAGGTTATTATAGTCCACAAGAGGGAGAGATACTATTGGCTGGGAAAAAACTTGATGCATATAATATCAGTTCATGGAGGGAAAAATGTGGTGCTGTTATGCAGGAGAGTTATGTTTTTTCAGATACTATAGAGAATAATATAAATTTAAAGGAAGAGGAAATTGATTTTAGACGTCTTCAGTATGCCTCTCATGTTGCCAATATTGAGAGTTTTATAAAGTCACAGCCTGAGGGATATAAAACTCAGATTGGTATGGAGGGAAAAGGGATAAGTGCGGGACAACGTCAACGTATTTTAATTGCCCGCGCCATATACAAGAACCCTCAATATGTATTTTTAGATGAAGCTACAAACTCCTTAGACTCTAATAATGAAAAAGTTATATTAGAACGTTTACAAACTTTTTTTAAAAACAGGACTGTTTTTGTGGTTGCCCATCGTTTAAGTACAGTAAAAAATGCCGAAAATATAATTGTATTGAATCAAGGAAAAATAGCAGAAATAGGGACACATTCTAGTTTAACAAAGAAAAAAGGATTATACTATCGTTTGATAAAAAATCAATTGGAATTGAATGTTTTATGACAAGCATTGCGCACCGATAAAATTTATAATTTACATAAAGTGTAAATTAATTTTTTTTCTTACCTAAATGGATATTATCTTTGCAGATAGAATAATGAAAAAGTGTGTGAATGACGATCGCACAAGCACTCAAGACGTATGGAAAAATAAGGTTTGCAAAGATCAAGTTACGACTCACCGCGATAGCTGTCGCTGATACTCTGGAAGAATTACGACATCAACCTGGGAATTGGCATGAACTGAAAGGAGATAGAAAAGGGCAATGGGCCTGCGACCTGGATCAACCTTACCGTTTAATTTTTGAGCCCCAGAAGAAACCGATACCTACTGACAATTCAGGCAAATACAACTGGACTGAAATTAAGGCAGTTGAAATTATTGAAATCATAAACTATCACAAAGAGAGATAAACAATGACAAGCAATCAATATTTTCCACAAACAATTCCCCATCCTGGCGCCATCCTGGATGAGAAACTCAAAGAGATGGGTATGAGCAATAAAGAGTTTGCTTTAAGGACCGATAAACCTGAAAAAACAATTACGGCCATTTTGAAAGGTAGTAGCGGAATTACTCCTGAAATGGCAATTAAATTTGAAAATGTCACTCAAATCCCGGCTAATTTCTGGATAAGATATCAGCAGCGTTACAATGAGTTTAAAACCAGAGAGAAATTGCAGATTATTGTTGATAACGCTGAACCATGGGCTCGAGAATTTCCTTATGCAGAAATGGCAAAACTTAACTGGTTGCCAGCAACACGTGACATCAAAGAAAAAACAAAAAATCTGCTGATTTTTTTTGGTATAGCTTCTCACAAGGGATGGGAGAGCCTTTATATTGAGTCTGAACTTAAGGTTGCAGCTTATACTTCGTTAAAACAATCGCATGAACCCCACGCAATTTCTGCTTGGTTGAGACAAGGAGAAATTCAGGCAAAAAAAGTCCCCCCCCCTGTGTTTGATATCTGTAAAGTAAGGAGTAATATCCCGGCAATGCGCCAATTAATGGTTGATCATCCTGTCGATTTCTTTCGCCAGCTTCAACATCTTTGTTTAGAAGCCGGTGTCATTCTACTGTATACTCCCAAATTACCAAAAGTACCTTTAAGCGGCTCAACCCGATGGATAAATGATCATCCGCTCATTCAACTTACGGCTCGGTATAAACAAAATGACCGATTCTGGTTTACATTTTTTCATGAGTTGGGACATATTGTTTTACATGGTAAAAAATATATCTCACTAGAAAATATAGATTTCGCAGCTGCTGATCCTGAAAAAGAAGCACAAGCCAATGATTTTGCTGAAAAATATACATTTTCAAAAGAACAGGAGGAAAAATTATTGCGAGAACATCCTACTTACATATCTCCAAATGACATCATCAATTATGCCAAAGAGTTCAATACGCATCCTGCCATGATAGTTGGGAGGTTGCAACATTTGGGACTCATTCATTTTAGCACTGGCCGTGAATTTATTGTCTCGGTAAACCTTGCTGATCATGCATGATGGCCGGATAACAGCAGTGAAAAGTAGCTGCGATCAGATCAAAACCGTGATAGCCGGCAAAGCGATATAGGTGGGTTGATCCACTACAATGGCAAACCCCTTTCCGGCAGCTGTCACCGTGAAGGAGAAAAGCAGGGTGAAAACTGTCAGTGAAAA
>DAIPML010000304.1:0-4233 GCA_036768735.1 Clostridiales bacterium
TCATTTGTGTCAATATCCTCGGCAATCTGTTCCTGGTATGAGTTTTTCAATTGTTGTTTCGTTGCATCTATCGGCTTATTTGTACTAAAATCTATGTATTTCTGATCTGATTCATTATATTTCAGATAAGTAAAAGCATTGATCCAAATAACGTGATCATTCGTGCTTACTTTCTTACCAGACCCATTCAAGCTGATTGAATCCAACATATAGTCGCAATCGTATCCAAATGCATCGACCGACGGAGATTCAACGGAAGCGTTAACTATTATATAACCAGTTTGTTTTCCGCCGGTTGAAAGTCTGAATAAATATGCGTTGACATTATTATCGAAGTCAAAAAGTTTCACGATTTCTTTAACAGCAGTTGTTGAATCCCAAGTGCAATGTGTGCCAATAGATATTTGATTTTCAATGCATTCATTGGCAAGAAGTGTCGCATCGCTTTGAGAAATATATGATATCGAAGAAATAGAAGCCGATTCTACGCCTGCATCTTTTAATTGTATGTTTAAATGACCAGTATCGGCGAACACAGAAATTGAAACAACTATCGAAATTGACAGAACCAATAAAGAGCTTACTATTTTTTCATGGGAAATTTCATGTTTTCCCCTCCTTTTATAACAACATTAAAGCAAAAGACCATAATTATCAATATATACAACAATATTGTAATATAACAATTATTCCCATATAATGGGGTTAAAATCTCCTTGCTTCTACCGACTACTTGTTATGATTCCTTACTTATAATCCAAACTGCTGATATTAGAAATAAGATTAGTCCCCGACTTTTAATTCCAAGAGAATTATTCCCACTTCCTTTATTCCAACGGGGATTTTGTATCGTTTCCTATAGCGACGGCACACGGGTTGGCTTCACCTGCGTATTACTACACCAAAAATGCTCAAGGCGACATAACAGGCATTGTGGACAAAAACTGCAATACTGTTGTAGAATATACCTACGACGCATGGGGCAAGCTTCTCAACATGACCGATTCGTCGGGCGACGCTCATATCGGTCAAAAGAACCCATTCCTCTATCGCGGATACTACTATGATTCCGAGACGTGGCTGTATTACCTCAACAGCAGATATTACGACCCGCAGACCGGAAGATTCTTGAATTCAGACGAGCAGTTGGGTTTAAACCAAGATTTGTTGAGCTATAACCTTTTTGCATACTGCGGCAATAATCCAATCAATCGTTTGGATCCAAGTGGATTATTGTGGGGAGAAATAAAAAATTTCTTCAATAAAGCTGCTAATGCTGTTGTTTCAACAGTTCAAAATATAGCACACACGATTTCAAGTTGGGCAAGTTCAGCGTGGACTACAACTTCATCTTGGCTAAACAGTACATTTGGTTCTGCATCAGTAGATGCAGGGAGTTATTCGAATATCCAAAATTATCACAAAAAAGAAATCAGTCGAGTGAAAATACATGGAAAACGTTCAAAAAATCAATATAGGCGAAAATCCGTTAAACTTCGTGATACCAAATCCCTAAAGGTTGTAAAAAGTGTCTCAAAAGGCTGTGCAGCTATTTCTACTGTTCTCACTGTAAAATCTTTCATTTATGACACACAAATGACAAATCACGGTTTAGCTATGGGTATAGATGCTGTAGGTTTTGTTGCAAGCGCTGCTGCGGGGGCAGCAATAGGATCCATAGGATGTGCTACAATACCCGCAGTGGCATTTGGAGCTATTTTGACCGGGGTATCATCTTACCTAATCGGTACAGCAGTAGATTACGGGAAAAATAATTGGTGTAATTAAGGAGGAAAATCATGTCATTTATAAATAATTTTCCATATCCCATTTATATAGGGATTTTGATTATATTTATCATAGGATTAATTTGGTCGATTATAAAGGGATATGATCAGTTTCGAACTGAGCATTTGATTTTACCGGCTATTGAAGGAATAATATCAAGTATATTATTAATTATCCTCCGCACTATAAAAGAATTTAAAATATTTACTCCAATGCAATCCCCTATTTTTATATTAACAATGATATCTTTTGCAATACTTATGATAAATGTATTTGTTTTAGCAATACCAAAGCTGCGTTATGATCATTATCATAGGAATAAATTGATATTTTACGGCATACTGCTGCTTATATGTATATGCTTTTGCATATTAGCATATAAATTTCCAGACTTTTTTAATGCACCTTTTAAGGGACACTAAAGATTTTAACATTAAAAAACAAAGCTGCATTACCATTATTGGTGGTGCGGCTTGTTTCTTATCATAATTCAACTATTGAAATTATCAGATATAATTGTATGGAATTAAATCAAATAGTGCCATCTTTTTGCGGATTGATTTTATAATTGCCTGCTTTGCATCCAGCAGCCGGTCAATTTCAGCGTTGATTTCTTCTTCCATCTCCATAATCTTTTCAATTTCCGATTGGAGTTTGTCGTCCTGCCGGCTGCCCTTCGGCAAGCAACTGTATGTAGGTGTGATTTTCGTTACTCTTGCTCGCCAAACCGATGATTCTTCACAGAACCTGTTGATTTCGTCGTCGATTTCCTTGTACCGGCTCAAAAACTCTATTTTTTCTTTTCTGGTCATTTCAGAGTCCTTCCATCAAATTATAATTTTTCCTGTCAAAATGAAGTGCGATTTCATCAATTAGCTTTTTATCAGCATGAAACCAGGATAAATCATCCTTATCACGTTCTTTTGAAATATCTGAAATGGCCATAATTACTTTTGCAATCTGGCGTGCACCCATTCCGTGACCTTTAAGAGAAAGTGGTCGTGCGAGTGCAAGCGCCGTCAGTTTCATCCATCTGCGAATTTCTCCAGCTTGAAGCATTTGATTTACTCGGGACTTATCACAAATATGAGATTTCATTTTTAGCCTGCTATTTTTTTATTTAGCTGCATACAATTCAGAGAAAGGGGCGTTAATTATGGAAAATGAACTTGCTCGTTGGGAAATCTCAGGATTAATTTTTGTTATCATTATTGGAACTATATTGCATTTCATCTATGATTGGACCGGACAAAATCGAATTGTCGGAATTTTTAGTCCGGTAAATGAAAGCACTTGGGAACACTTAAAGTTACTTTTTGTGCCAATGCTGCTATATAGCGTTGTTGAGTATTTTGCAGTTGGAAAAGATTATCCAAATTTTATTGTAGCTAAAACATTAGGGATAGTACTTGGGATGTTGGTAATTGTAACTGTGTTTTACACTTATACAGGAATTGTGGGACAGCATTACCTCTGGGCAGATATTTTAACCTTCATTCTGGGTGTTGCAGTCGCTTATGCATATAGCCGGCGAATCATTAATAAGGCGGATGTTGGTACAAAGCCTCAGCTTGTGGCGATTATGATTGTTTTGGTGCTTGTTGCGTGCTTTACAATATTCACTTTTTACCCGCCACACATTCCACTGTTTTTAGATCCAGTCTCTAAGGACTATGGCGTTTCTATCAAGGTGCTCTCCCATCAATGATTCTTAAAATCTTCTGGCATGTTTCGCATGTGCCAAATTCAACCTCTTTTGAATAGCCAGCTAACTTAATTCTGATTCAGTTTGAACGTTTAAACAGCTTGATTTCCTCACCATTCACCGTAAGTCTTCCGGTCAGGCGGTTTTTTAGAATGGCCAGTTTGCTGTCACAGTCCTCATCAGCGCTGCGGAAGTAGGCCATCACAACGTCCATGCGGTTCGTAATATCGCAGGAACCGGAGATATCATCGTTTTCAAGACGTGATGCCGTTTTTCTGGGATGTGCAACTATAAAGACAACAATGTTGTATTTCACTGCGATTTGCTTGAGCTTTTTGATAAACTTCGACTGTGCGTGGTAAAGGTCGTCTTTCAGGTCGACGTTCAGAGCGGTCATGAGGTTGTCGATGCACACAAACCGGATGCCATATCGGCAGACGGCCAGTTCCACCGTTTCTGTCAAACTTTCGAATTCGTCTCCGTCATCGATACAATTGTTGTCGTAAATATATGCTTTGCTCCTATACCAGTTGTTAATCTGTTCTTCCACCGAATTCGTAAGAAAATATGTTTCTTCGCCGAACCGATTGATATTTGCCGTGATATTCTTGGGTCCTGCCGCCTGCAAATCCAGCAAGCGCTTGAAATGGTAGTCGGTCAGCTCACCGGAATATGCCAGCGTCTTATATCCATGTTCCAAAGCTTCCACAATTAGCTGCGACATGAACGTGCTTTTCTAC
>DAIPML010000305.1:0-4227 GCA_036768735.1 Clostridiales bacterium
CCATTTGTTTTGGCATAGCCAAACAGGCACATGTGCAATATAAATTGAAAAAGAAACGGTTGACAAATAACACCAAACATAATTAACTTTTTTTTAATTTATATAATTTCACTAATAAGGAGAATGACAATGTAGCCCAGCTATTGCAAGGTAGAGTCAAATTTTGCAGGGGTAATCATGAGATTTAGTTTCTTTGGCAAGAAAATAACAATTCGTAAAGAATATACAGTAATAGGTGTCCTTCTTCTTTTTGTTTTGCTTACCTTGTATGGATGGTATTTAAAAACAAACAGGATTGAGGTTTTTGTTACCGATGAAAGTGTTTTGAGCTCAGAACTCCAGACGGACCTCATTGGAGGTGTGGCACAAATTGGTAAAAGCGACAAGTCCGAAGGTAAGGAAACACCAAATGATCAAGGTACCAAACCCACAAGCAAGGAAACACCAATCGGTAAAGGGATAAAACCTGAGAGTAAGGAAGCTCTAATTAGCGAAACTGCCTTATCTGGCAAAGATAACAGTGTAGAAAGCTTTAGAGTAGATCAAAACAATGCTATAGAAAATCCCACATTTAATGATAATGACGATGGCGCATTAATAAACATAAATACTGCTGGTGCGGAAGAATTAATAAAGCTAAATGGAATAGGAAAAGTTAAATCTGAAGCTATTATAGCGTATAGAGAAAACAATGGCTTTTTTAAAAGTATTGAAGAAATTATGAACGTTAAGGGAATAGGCGAAGCGACATATTCAAAAATAAAGGACTATATTACTATCGGAAAAAAGAACTAATCCAGCTTCCTACAGCGTTTTTTGCACTTGCCTGCAACAGCAGGTCACCCACCGCAGTGTGATATTATACTCTAACATGTCGTGCCTGCATATCAAAACACATTTTCGTTGTTTCTTTCTTTTTATGCAAATCCAAACGCAGTCCATTCTTTCTTCGATGAAAAGTCACACCAATCCAAGAGAAAGGCATTTTTTCTCCGATGCAAAGCCATGCAAATCCAAGCGGAAGCTATTCTTTCTCCGATGCAAAGTCGCACCAATCCAAGCAAAAGCTATTTTTTCTCAGGTGTAAAACCACACCAATCCTATTACCTTATTAAAAAGAAATATAATTATTTGTTGAAATAGGTTATCATATTAGGTATATTAAGTTAAGGAGTACGCTTTAGAAAATGAGCGAAAGGAAAGCATGCTTAATTTTTAGTGTACACTCCAAAGTATATGCTTTATATTGGTTTATTTATCAAACCGATTTATATTAAGTTATAACGAGGCTAAGATGGGCTCCCGCCCCACCTCTTCGCATATTTTCAACCATTCTGGTTGAAAAATGCCTAGTGGCGGGTACCTATTTATCAGTTATTTTAACATTATAATGCGGATATTATCGGATGCTATTAAAAACTATATATTACATAACCGCAATAAGGAGATGTTTTCATGATTACAGTTACTCTAAAAGACGGGAGTACGAAAGAATTTAATAAAGGGACAACAGTTTTTGAAGCTGCCAAGGCTATAAGCGGTGGGCTTGCACGAGCTGCAATGGCCGGTGAAGTTGATGGAGAAACAGTTGATCTAAGGTATGCTCTTAACAACAGTTGCAGCCTTAACATTTTAACATTTGACGATCCAGAGGGGAAAAAGACCTACTGGCACACGACATCGCATATATTAGCCCATGCGGTAAAAAGACTGTTTCATGATACAAAGCTTGCTATTGGGCCTTCTATAGAAAATGGTTTCTATTATGATTTTGATACGCAAGCACCTTTTACTGCTGAGGATTTGGAAAAAATTGAGAAAGAAATGCAGAATATTATTAAAGAAGATATCCCCTTGGAACGCTTTACATTAAGCCGTGAAGAAGCACTCAAATTAGTGTCGGATAACAGTGAAATATACAAAGCTGAGTTAATTGGGGAACTGCCTGAGGATGTGGAGATTTCATTCTATTGTCAAGGCGATTTTACCGACCTCTGTGCGGGACCACATCTTTTTAGTACGGGAAAGGTAAAAGCGATTAAGCTTATAAACTTGGCCGGTGCTTATTGGCGTGGAAGCGAGAAAAATAAGATGCTGCAGAGAGTCTATGGCATTAGCTTTCCAAAGAATAATATGCTGGTCGAGCACTTAGAACGATTAGAGGAAGCAAAAAAAAGAGATCATAATAAGCTTGGCAGAGAGCTTGATTTATTTATGACATCCGAAACTATCGGTCAGGGCCTTCCCCTGCTTATGCCAAAAGGTGCAAAAATCATACAGCTTTTGCAGCGCTTTGTTGAAGATGAGGAAGAACGTAGAGGTTATGTCCTCACAAAGACACCGCTTATGGCAAAGAGTGATCTATATAAAGTGTCCGGTCATTGGCAGCATTACAAGGACGGAATGTTTATTATTGGAGAAGAGGAAAAGGATGAAGAAGTATTGGCTCTCAGACCTATGACATGCCCTTTCCAGTTTAGTATCTACAACGCAAAGTTGCACAGCTACAGGGATTTGCCTGTTAGAATGGCAGAAACATCAACTTTATTCAGGAATGAATCTTCCGGTGAAATGCACGGGTTAATACGAGTTCGCCAGTTTACTATTTCTGAAGGACATTTGGTTGTTACGCCGCAACAGCTGGAAGATGAGTTCAGAGGCGTTCTGGATTTAATCAATTATATGCTTGATGTTTTAGGGCTTAGAGAGGATGTTTCTTACAGATTCTCAAAATGGGATCCAAACGATAAAGAAAAATATATCGACAATCCAGAAGCCTGGGATGATACTCAGAGAAAAATGAAATCCATTCTGGATCATATAGGGCTTTCATATAAAGAAGCGGACGGCGAAGCAGCATTTTATGGACCAAAGCTTGATATACAGGCCAGAAATGTTCATGGTAAAGAGGATACAATAATTACAGTCCAGATAGACTTCTCATTACCTGAGCGATTTGATATGACATTTGTTGATAAGGACAATGAAAAGAAAAGGCCATATGTTATCCATCGTACCTCAATAGGGTGCTATGAACGTACTCTTGCTATGTTAATTGAAAAATATGCCGGAGCATTCCCTACATGGCTGGCACCAGTTCAAGTTAAAGTGTTGCCAATAATTGATAAGCAGATAGAATACGCGAATAATATAACCGAAAAGCTAAGAAAATTGGGTGTTAGAATTGAAGTAGACACCAGAAACGAGAAAATTGGATACAAAATCCGCGAGGCACAACTTGCAAAAATACCATATATGCTTGTTATCGGGGATAAAGAAATGGAAAACAATAAGGTTGCTGTTCGTTCCAGAAAAGAAGGCGATTTAGGGGCTATGAATGTGGATGTATTTATCCAAAAACTTATAGATGAAATAAACACAAAAGCAAGATAAGCCGATCAAATTTTCAACGAACAAACTATCCTAAGGGGAGAGCGCGACTTTACCAAACACTCATAGCACATTCCAGCACTAAACAAATAAGCTACACAAAGATTAGATAAAAATTCTAATACTTTGTGCAGCTTAATTGATTTAACTCAATTTTTTTCAGATGCTTTTTAAAAACTTATAGAAATGCCTGCTGAATCTGCTCATGGATTTCTTCAGGAGTCATTCCGGTTGCATCGATAACCGGTGCATTGGTTGTAGTTTCATTTATCCCAAGTGAATTAGTGCTCAAGCCTGATAGAATGATTGCATCATATTCATCATTTTGTGCTTCCAAATGGTTATTAACTTCAAAGATCTCAACATCGTATCCATGATCCGAAAGAAATTCCTGAACCGGTGTAAGACCTTTTTGAACTGCTATTTTTTGCATTTGCAACACCTCTCCCTTTTTTATATACCAACTATCAACCGCTATATAAGCCGAATGTTATGAAAGTATTATGTGATAATATATAACAAATATACGTTATGAAATACGAAAAGGTTTTCTTTATATGAAAATATTTTAATGAAATATATGTGCGAAAATATTTTTTGAACATTTACAATATGCTTTTGAGTGTATCGCGTCACCTTCATATTTTAAACTTGTTGAATTTTAGTTCCAAATATAATATAATATGAATGTAAACGATTACATAATTAATGAATTAGTTATCGAGGTGTACATTGCTTCTGCGTGAAACCCATTACAGAATTGTTAAAATAACGGAAGAAAATGCTTAGACCCGTTTTTTGCGAAGCAAAATAACGTACTCTAATTTATGTTCTTGC
>DAIPML010000013.1:0-27916 GCA_036768735.1 Clostridiales bacterium
CCTCGTTGAAATGGTGTGTTGAAATTGCTAAGCAATTTCTTCCGTTATTTTAACGAGGCTTAGATGAACACCTGCCCCACCTCTTCGCATATTTTCAACCATTCTGGTTGAAAAATGCCTAGTGGCGGGTACCATTGTTTGTTTTTTGTATCCTAGCATGTTTCAGTCATAAAGTCAAGCGCCATAGTAAATAAAATTCCTTTCGAGCATACTCCTAATTCAGCTTAAATCTGGAAATTGACTGCTGCAGATCCTTTGCCGACTCTTCAAGTTCCTCGGCATAACGTGATAGTTCCTCAATACTAACATACTGCTCCTGCGTGGAGGCGGTCACCTCTTCAGATGAAGCAGCGGTCTGTTGTGATACTGCTGAAATATTCTGCATTGAACTAATAGCTTGCTCCTTGTTTCTTTCCATCTCAACTACCCTTGCCATGATTTGCTCGACCTGCACGTTAAGGTTTTCCATGGAACTCATGATTCGTTTAAAAATTTCTATGGTATTCAAAACAGCTTCGTTTTGTGATTTTAAGATAGATTCAGTTGTAACTGCCTTTTCAACCGCCCTTTCTGTTTGCTCCTGAGTGGTTCTTATAATTCCGGCAATTTCCTGCGTTGCTTCCATTGACTGTTCCGCAAGTTTTTTAACTTCATCTGCCACAACTGCAAAACCTCTGCCCATTTCACCCGCTCTTGCAGCTTCAATTGCTGCATTAAGAGCCAATAGATTTGTCTGATCGGCAATTCCATTAATAACCTTGATTATTTTTCCTATAGATTTTGAATGAACACTTAGCTCTGTAATGTCATCCATTATTTCTCTTGATATTTCTGTTGTTTTGTTTGCTTTCTGATCAAGATCTTTAACCGAAACCAACCCATTTTGTGTCATTTGCATTGTGTCTCTGGTCAAAAGCTCAATTGATTTTGCATTTTCGGTTACACTATTTATTTTATTCGCAAGAGCACCGATTTTCTCAACACCCTGCTCTGCGTCAGCCGCTTGAGCAGAAGCCCCTTGGGAGATCTCCTGAATAGCTCGCGAAATTTCCTGAGATCCGGAAGCAACCAGTTGGGTGTTTGAAGAAACCGTAAGTGCAGAATTTGAAACCTTATCGGACACAATCTGAGTTTGTTCAATAAGTGATCTCATGCTGCCTATCATTGAATTGATGGTTCTTGCTAGAGTACCCAGTTCATCTTCTCTTGATGAGTTAAAGGTAACCGAAAGATCGCCTGAGGCAGCTCGAGTTGAGGCATCAATTGTTCTATTGATTGTTCTGCTCATGCTGTTAGCCATTAATATACCGGTAGCAAACGCAATTAAGACTGCCAGTAAAATCATAATGACTGTTGTTAATATAACAGATCTGGCTGCCGCATTTAAAGCACTGACAGGAATTAGTCCAAACAGAATATATCCTGTATTTGATACTTTGTAAAAAGTCATCAGATACCTTGTACCCTCATATGAAACTTCTTTGGAACCTTGATTGTCTTTTCCTGCAACTACATCAGTGTAAAACTTTTGTTCAGGCAGAGTACTGGTTATTCCCATATCACTACCATTGAAAAAAACCCTTTTATCTGGGCTAACTAAATGAATTTGCTGTTTTTCCGATAGATTAGTGCTTTTTGAGAGTTCTGCAACTACTTCCGGTTTTATATCAATAATAAGAAGACCGTTATCCTCCATTGAGTTTACACCTTTGATAAACCTTATTAATGACATTGAATATACATCTGTAGTGCTATTGTTAAGCGCATCAAATTCATCATGTATGCCAAACCAACCGCTTGAAGTTGTGGTTTTCTTAAGCTTTCTGAATATTGCGGAATCATTTAAATCATGAAATTTTACGGATGTTTGATTTAAGGTATACAATGGAACGATATTCTCGTTAGATGAAATAATCATTATGTTATTAATATCAGAATTGTATGTAGCAGTTGTAATTAGCTTACCGTCAACCTTTCTTTTTAGTGCTACTGCTTCGGGGTACTCACTGGACGAGAACTCACGGCTTAAGTATTCCTGAATGTCAATATCAGAAAACAACTGCCCAGAAATATTATCAACAGTTTTCAAAAGCAGATCCAGGTACTTGCCGGAACTCTCCATAGCAGCTATGGTGGCTTGCTCTGAAAGTTTCGCTGCAGTTTGAGAAGTGTTTGAATAGGATATTATACCCTGGATTATCAAAAGGAGAATTGGTACTATAAAGGCCATTATAAGTTTGGCTTTTATGCTTTTAGTGTTTGCGAAAATTCTAGTAACGGGTTTAAAAGCAATAGACATTTTTTTAGAAACATTTGAAATGAAGCTTAATAATTTTTTAAGCAATTGCATACAACCCCCTCTTTCAATTACATCAATATATAAATTTGATTCTACTGCAATAACTCAATCTAATGAAAGAAATACAGGATTTCTTTCTTCGAACTGAGTGCAATAGCATAATAACGAGGCTAAGATGACCCCCATCTCTTCGCAAAAAACGGAGCTAAGCAATTTCTTCCGTTATTTTAAACTTGCAGGAAAAAGTCCTTTTGCAACTTTTTTGTATTAATCATAATTTTACTATCTGCTGAGTCTCAATCTAATCTTAGTAGCTTTCACTTATAACTGCGGAAAAAAAGTTTTTAATCAACCGGTGTAGTAATCATATTTAAAGTATTTTATCAAAAAACCAAGACCCCCACTTCTATAAGTGGCGGGTTCCGATTCTACACTTCAGGTGGAGTAGAGTCTCCATCTGAAGCCCCGATGTTCAGCTTTGCTGAACGAGTTCACTTTCGCACTCATAATAACATTACAAATATTGGCTGTCAATTATAAATAATATCGTCTTTTATCCGCTCAAACATTAATTTATTTCTATGGTTCGAAACTTTTTGTAATCGTTCGCTTGACTTAGTACTATTTGCGTGCTATTATATCATTAACTGAACAATTATACAATATTAATTCCGAAATAGGCACTATTAAATGAAATAAGTAAGGATAATCTCCTCAATAGTATAACATTTGAACATTATAATACAATCGCAATCCTTATATGATTAGCGAGAAAGAGGTTTTAGATGCTATATACAATGAAAGAACTGCTTGATAAAGCAAACGAAGGCAATTATGCGGTTGCTGCACCAAATGTTTCATCAGAGCTAGACGCACGCGCAGCTCTGGAGGTTTCCGAAGAGCTTAATTCCCCTGTTATTCTTGATATTGCAGTCGTATCAACACCGGATTTGGTTTTTGCGGGTAGGTATATTTCAGAATTATGCAGGATGGCTCGTGTTCCGGTTGCACTGAACCTTGATCACGGTTCACAATTCAGTCATGCAATTTTGGCGATCCGCGGCAATTTCACTTCTGTTATGGTAGATCGCTCCATGCTCCCATATGAAGAAAACATAAAACAAGTAAAGGAAATTGTAAAAATTGCCCATTCTGTTGGAATTAGTGTCGAAGCAGAGCTTGGGCATGTCGGCAGCGGTTTGGATGAATCTTCTTCAGATGGAATGCTCACCGATCCTTTGATGGCTGCAAAATTTATTGAGGACACCGGGGTTGATTGTCTTGCAATAGCAATTGGCACTGCCCATGGTGCATATAAAAAAGCACCAAAAATAGATTTTGATAGGTTAGTTAAAATTAAAGAAGCATGTGGTAATATTCCCTTAGTTTTACATGGCAGCTCCGGGAGCGGAGATGAAAACATTAAAAAGGCATGTCGCCTTGGAATAAACAAGGTCAATATCGCCAACGAACTGCTGCAAGGAGCATGTAAAAAATTGCTTGCCGCAGATCTCAGCGGCAATGGTGCATATGAAATCTGGAATCTTGCAAAAGAAGGCTACAAGGAAACTCTAAGAAGCCGCATGGAGCTATACGGCTGTATAGGAAAAGCATGGACGAAAGAAAGTGATGGTATCGGAAACGGAAAAATAACTATGAGTGAAGTTTAAGAGTGAATACTCACGCACTTATCTAAGTATCAATTGGCATAGAAATAAACAGGAGAAAAGCATATGAAAATAAATAAAAGCGATTATCAAAAGTATGATTTTTTAGCCAGGGTAGCATGGGCATATTATATCGAAGAATTAACGCAAGACAAGATAGCGGAATTGTATGATATTCCAAGAATTAAGGTGCAGCGTATGCTTAAAGAGGCATCAGATAAAAAGATGGTTACTATGTCAATATGCAATCCGTTTTGCAATATTCTCTCCTGCGAGAAAGAACTTGTTAAAAAGTATGGAATCCTTGACTCTGTTGTTGTTCCGACGGTTACATCAAGAGTTTATAATGATCTTACTATGGCTGCTGCTATGTACCTCGAAAGAAAATGGATATCAAAAATAAAGCTTTTAGGTATAGGTGGCGGGAGAACATTGAGCTATTTACCTAATGCATTCGAAACAGTAACGCAAAAATCGGATGGCAGCAAACCCGCTGTTGTGTCATTAACAGGTATACTGGCACAGGATGCTGCTATGAGCTCAATGGATAATGCCCAGCAGGTTGCGCAGGCAATGGGATCAACATTTTATGGTGTTTGGTCGCCGGGTCTAGCACAAACTGAAGAAGAGTTTCATGTTCTTATAAATCAAAAAAGCATTCGTGATTCTCTAACACTAGCGAACAGCGCAGGTCTTAAAGTCGTTTCTATCGGAACAATTGAAGATAATTACAATGGTCCCGTCTTGGGGGAAAATCGGATAGGTGACATGGATTATTGGAAATTGAAGGAAGGAAATGTAGCGGGCGAACTATTGGCTCATTTCTTTGATAAAGATGGAAATATAATTGAAAACAGTATAACTAAAAGATCAATCGTTATAGATATCCCTACAAAACACGGAAAGGTTGTAGCTATCTCGGGTGGTATCAATAAGCTTGATGCTATAAGGGGTGCATTAAAAGGACATCTTGTTGATGTGCTTATTACAGACTATGATACTTGCATTGCATTACTGAAAGATGAAAATGAACAAAAACAAACCTTAAACTGATGTAAGTTTCGATAAAAAATCAGTGAACTCGTTCAGCAAAGCTGAACATCGGGGCTTCAGATGGAGACTCTACTCCACCTGAAGTGTAGAATCGGAACCCGCCACTTATAGAAGTGGGGGTCTTGGTTTTTTGATTAAAATTACTTATTCCAAGGTGATAAAGCTAAAGTTCGGGGGGCTTGGGTAGCAGGTGGGGCTTTTGGTGCGTTTAAACAGTTATGCACCAAGAACCCCACCTGTTTATCTACCCCCCTTCACTTGAATGTCTGATCCGAAAAGGGTGGAATATTTTTGCAGTCAAATGCAATTGCTTTATGTTGCTAAAGCCTGTATAATTATTGTTTAGTGCATTATTTATTTTACTGCAAAAACTTATACCCTAAATAAAAAAATATCAGAAAAGCATTTATTTCATGTACTAAATATTGAAGCAGCCAGAAATTGATGAAGTGTATTTTGGGGCAGGGCAAAAACACAAGTAAATGTCTATATGCATGAAAAGCGGTTATTCTCTGGTTATGCCGCAAAATCATTATTAAATTACTTTATTTTTACTGAAGGAGAAACACAACATGAATATTATGAAGAGACGGGACACGCTCATGACTGAAGGAGTCATATGGAAACAGCTCTTACTGTTTGCCGTCCCTCTCCTTATAGGCAACCTGTTCCAGCAATTTTACAACCTTGCCGACACTTTAGTTGTTGGTAATTATGTTGGAAAAGAAGCGCTTGCAGCAGTAGGCTCCACAGGTACAATCATTAACACGCTGATTGGCTTTTTTCTTGGTCTTTCAATGGGTGGAAGCGTAGTAGTTTCCCAATATTATGGAGCGAAAGACGACCGTAATGTCCATGATGCAGTACATACAACATTGTTCATTACAATAATTCTCGGTGTCATATTCACTGTTGCAGGATATTTTTTGGTTCCGCATATGTTACGCCTCATGTCTACACCGACTGATGTTTTCGAGGAAGCCAAGATTTATCTGCAAATCTACTTTTTAGGAATTTCAGGGCTAATGGTTTATAATATGGGATCAGGTATTCTCCGAGCAGTGGGGAATTCCCGTTATCCATTATACTTTCTGATTTTTTCTGCAATATTGAATATTATTTTGGATCTTGTATTTGTGCTTTTCTTTGGTATGGGAGTAGCAGGAGTTGCTTATGCAACGATTATATCCCAGATTATATCTGCAATACTTATACTATTTGTGCTGAGTCGGGTCGATGGATCATACCGTGTTATATTTCGGGACATTCGTCCTCATAAGGAAATGCTGAAGAAGATTCTAACGATAGGGTTCCCCTCCGCATTGCAGTTATCCCTAACTTCATTTTCAAATATTTTTGTTCAGTCGTATATAAACTCATTTGGCTCTTCCTGTATGGCAGGCTGGTCTGTATACGGAAAAATAGACCAGTTTGCGTTATTGCCTATGCAGAGCCTTTCTATGGCAAGCACAACCTTCGTTGGGCAGAACCTTGGTGCCAGCAATGTAAAACGTGCTAAAAAAGGCATAAACATAGCATTACTAATGTCTTTAGTCTCAACTATAATCTCGCTAACTCCGGTAATGCTCTTCTCAGAACAGCTTGTCTACCTTTTTAACCAAGATGCCGGTGTTATAGAATATGGCAGCCATTTCCTCAGACTTATATCACCATTCTATTTGGTAGTATGTGTAAATCAAACATATATTGGCTCTTTACGCGGTGCAGGGGATACAAAAGCACCAATGGCTATCATGCTATTTTCTTTTGTATTGTTCAGGCAGATTTACCTGTTCATTGTTTCAAAAACAATAGGAACAATCACCGCAATCGCATTGGGCTATCCGATTGGCTGGGTATTGTGCAGTATTTTGATTTATTTATATTTCCGCAAAAGTCACTGGGAAAGGATATAAAAACACCCCATGGAAACAATTTAATTTTCATGGGGTGATGTAAGCACACACGAGCTGTCCCTGTGTCGAAATGCTCCTAGTTATACATTCCATTTTGCGCCATATAATTATATATTTGCTCACCATGCTGCTGTTCTTCTTTTTGGATGTGGTTAAGGGTGCTTCTAATATTTGTATCCTTGAATTCAAATATACAGGTATTATACGTGGAAGAAACATGCTTTTCCGTTGACAATAAATCAGTACAAAGATAACTATCATTCTGTTTATTCTGACTTTGGTCTGCTGCTTTATATGTCGGGGCAAATGTTTGTTGAGTCTGGTTATTTCCTCCTCCCGACTGCATTGCCGGTGTTTGTCCACTCATAATCTGGTTTATGGTGTCCAAATGCTGTTGCTCTGCTTGACCTATCTGAGTAAACAGATTTTTAAGTTGTCCGTCACTTGCATCATTTGAATATTTACTGTACTTTTCCACGCAAATTTGCTCTTGATCTTTTAAATCCTTCAAGAGGGATGTTTCTTTTTGTGTTAATTGCATATATTTCACCTCCTCTTGTAATATGACCATTTTTCTATTTTATTATCCATTAATATTTTATGATTGCTTCCGTTATTTTAAAATACTCAGGTATTGGGAATATGCTTCATCCCAAAGTCCAGCATTCCTAGGTGTATATTGTTCGGTCGGAAAAGAGTGTTTTACTACTTCTCGAGCCTGCTTCAGATCCTCAACTTCCTTCAATGCTATCAGCTGGCACATAACATTACCTATCGCAGTAGCTTCAACAGGTCCTGCTGTGACTGGACATTTGAGGACATTCGCGGTATATTGACTGAGTATTGTGTTTTTGCATCCACCGCCAACTATATGCAGTACCGGAACCTTTCTCCCTGTTATTTTCCCAAGCCCTTCCACTGCACTACGATACTTCAATGCAAGGCTTTCCATAACAACCTTAATAATGCTACCTCTATCGACTGGCACTCGCTGACCGGTTTTTTCACAGTATGCTTTCACTTTGTGGGGCATATTTCCCGGTGTATAAAAGGATTCGTCATCCACATCAATAAAAGCCTGGAAAGATAGAGCCGCCCCGGCTTGGAAATCCATCTCATCATAGGATACCTGAATTCCTTCCTTTTTCCATGCCCTGCGGCATTCCTGATATATCCAAAGACCCATGATATTCTTTAAAAGACGAACGGTACGGTTAATACCACCTTCGTTGGTATAATTCAAATTCATTGTAGTGTCATTTATTACAGGCTTTTCACATTCCGTGCCCAACAGAGACCATGTACCACTTGATATGTATGCATCATCGTTGTTTTCAAGTGGTGCGGAAATAACGGCTGAACCGGTGTCATGGCTTGCTACAGCAATTACCGGGATTTCCTTTACACCCAGTTCATCCTGCACTGATTTTTGGAGTGTACCGGCAAACGTTCCCGCATCGATAATCTCGGGCAGAATCTGTACAGGAATTCCAAGCTTGTTCAATAAATCGTAAGCCCATGTTCCTCTACCTGCAAGCAGCATTTGGGATGTGGATGCTATGGTAAATTCGCAAGCTTTATTTCCTGTTAGGAACCAAGTTAGAAGATCTGGTATAAAGAGGAGCGTCTCAGCCTTTTCCAACAAGGTTGATTTGCTTTTCACCATGGAAAGCAACTGGTATAGCGTGTTGAATTTCTGAAATGCAATTCCCGTGGCTTTGTAGATATCATTTCGACTAACCAGCTTCAGCGCCTCTTCAATCATTAGGTCTGTGCGAGCGTCACGGTAGTGGATGGGATTAGTTAGCAGAACATCGTTTTTGTCCAAAAGACCGAAGTCAACTCCCCAGGTATCAATACCTATACTGGAAATATTGCCTTGAGTCTCTTGGTAGCCTTTCAGGATTCCCTGCTTCATTTCATGATACAATCTAAGAATATCCCAGTATAAGGTGTCTCCTATCATAACAGGATCATTTGAAAACCGGTGTATTTCCTTCAATTGCAGGTTGTTCCCGTCAAAACTGCCTAATATGGCTCGTCCACTGCTGGCTCCGTAATCAAATGCTAAAACATGCTTCACTCCAATCCCCTCCTATTCTCTAATACTATATGCAACATCTATGCAGCATCCATGAATATTCATTTTATTCAAGGAGCGCTTGCGTGAATTGTGCGCCAAACCGCGTTTTTGCTTGCATAATACGCCATGGGCGCCAAAGCGCCTTCCTTGTGCGTTTTGTGTGCAACACGCGTTTTTGCTTGCATAATACGCTTTACTCCGCGTGCATTTTATCAAATGCTCCTTCAGTGGGAGATTGAAACTCACCACTGAAGTGGAAATCGGTTTATCCCCCGCCTATTCGTATAATACTTTATCCGGCTCTGTAAATCTAGGTGATTTCTGTCTGATGTTTCAGAGAACATAGCTTTCGTAAGATCCTCTGTTGCAGCTTTCTCGTGTCCAATCAACGCCCATGCAGCTTCGGTAAGGTTTTTAAATTCTTCATCCTGCATTGCTTCACAGATAAACTTCTGCCGGGGAGAGTTTATGTCTTCCCCACTGATTTGAAACATGCCATAATCGTCGCAGAGCTTTTTAACCCTATCCAACTGTTCCTTGGTATTTCTTGAAGGCATATAGGTTACTGCGCGAAATCCCAGACTTTTAATTTCTTCAAACAGCAGCTCCAAATAATCATCTTCAAACTTCTGAGTCTTTTTATCTCCGGTTACCGATACCCCTACATCTCCAAGATATGCATATGCAGGAATGGCTCCTGTTTTTCTGCACAGATTTATGACATCCCATACCTTTGGACATTCTTTAGTCGCCGGTATATAGAATTTTTCAACCATATCACTTTTTAATACACCTAATAGATCATAGGCATAAAAAGAATTGTCTTCGTCTAAGAGGAATTGCCTTACTTTACCTTGCGAGCAGACTCGCAGCTTTTTCTCAAGAAAATTAACCAGCTTTTCGCCTTTACCGAAGCTTGAAATTAGTTTAAGAGATAGTGTATATAGAAGGTGACGTTCGGTGACACTCCCACCATCATGCTGCATGGAAATAGGCAGAACATCCTTATTATAATCAACTATTATCCCATATTCAGCGGTCAGTGCGTTTATATTATCAATCATTAACCTATTACGCTTATTTCGTTCTTGTTGATAGGGCATTATAAATTGAGCTACTTTATCAATTTGGGTATGGGGAATACCATGAACCGCCATGTATGCAATGCCGTTTTGATCTGGGTTATTGATGAGTCTATTTTCTATTCGAGTGCCTGACATATCTACCCTGCATTCCATTCCGACAGTGGTAGCCATGTTCAATACTTCGCCAGCTTCAATGAATTCGAAACACCCTCCAACTGAATCATGATCCATAATTCCGGCAGTTGACAGCCCCGAGGTAAAAGCCATCCATAAGGCTTTCGCAGGCGAATACGGCGAAAAAGAATATGTGGTGTGAATATGATTATTAACAAACTGATAATCCAACGATTGTTTTTGGATTTGTCCGCTGAGATAAAGCTGATACAACTCTTTTAATGCATATATGCGCATACTCCGCTTCGGGTGGTTTAATTGTTCTATCCTTTTTTCCATTGTTAAATCCTCCAAAAACAGAGAGATAATTATCTCATCTCCTGGCCACCGGTTACATTGATTGCCTGACCGGTCATATAGCTGGATTGCTCGGATGCTAGAAATACCATAACATTGGAAACATCATCGTATGAACAACCGCGTTTCATAGGAACCTGGTTCAAATACTTCTGTCTGACTTCCTCCTCAGTAATTCCCTGGTTCTTTGCGTATTGTTTATACAAGCTGTTCACCCACAGAGGAGAGTCCAAAAGATTTCCCGGGCAAATAGCATTTACGCGAACACCGCTTTCAGCCAATTCCAGTGCCAAGCTTTGGGTAAAACCAATACCGGCAAACTTACTGGTAGCGTAAGCTGCGTTTTTATAAGAACCCTTTTTCCCTGATTTGCTGTTGATTTGAATGATGGAGCCTTTTCCATTAGCAGACATGATTATTGCAGCCTCTCTAGCACACAGAAAATACCCGCTAATATTAACATCCATCATTTTTTTCCACTCATTAAGAGGAAATTCGGTGGTTGCCTTTGATATCAGTATGGCAGCATTGGATACCAGAATATCCAATGTACCAAAAGTTTCCACCACTGTTTTCATCAATGCTTGAACCTGCTCTTCACTGGTAACATCCACGCCAAAAGCAATCGCTTCTGTTAATGAATCTGCAACTTCTTTCGCCTTTTCATAATTGATATCTGCGACTATTACTTTGCAGCCTTCCGTGTCAAGCCTTTGGGCAAGTGCTGCTCCAAGTCCCTGAGCACCACCGGTGATGACCGCTACTTTGCTATCTAATGCTTTATAATTTTCACTCATATAAAAACTCCCTTTCTAGGTTCTAGACACTAGATTCTAGCTTCTAGCCTCTAGCATCTAGCATCTAGCCTCTAGCACCTAGACACTATACCCTAGATACTAGATTCTAGCCTCTTGCACCTAGCCTCTTACCTCTAGCCTCTTGCCTCTAGCACCTAGCCTCTAGCACCTAGCCTCTAGTTCCTAGTTCCTAGCCCCCTAGTTTATTTGTCCTTATCATTTCCTGGCTGGTGAAATTATTGCGAGCCACATGACCTGGTAATGGAAGTATTTTTTCATGGATCGCATCGATGATCCATTCAGGTTGAGGGAAGAAATGTTCTTCCAGTTCATGGGCAGGAGTGATCCAGTTTTTCGAACCAACAACCACAGGAGGCGCATCCAGATAATCAAAAGCCAGCTCACTAATGGTTTGTGCCATATCCTTTAAATGGGATCCCCTATCACAGGCATCACTGGTCAACAGAATGCGACCGGTCTTCTTCACCGATTCAATAACCTTTTCATAACTGAAAGGAACAATACTTCTAGCATCAATGATTTCAGCTGATAGCCCGAATTTTTCCTCCAGAATCTTCGCTGCATCCATTGCACGATATAATGTCGCTCCAATCGTTAAAATTGTTATATCTTTTCCTTCCTTTTTTACGTCGGGTTCACCAATCGGAATTTCGTAATAATCCTTCGGTACGCCTTGCTTGTGGAACAGTTCACCAATATCATACAATCTCTGGCTTTCGAAGAATATAACCGGGTCGGTACCCATCAAAGCATTATTCATTAATCCCTTAGCATCGTAAGGTGTTGCAGGGAATACCACTTTCAGCCCGGGAATATGGGCAACAATTGATGTCCAGTCCTGCGAATGCTGTGCTCCATATTTCGAACCGACTGAAATACGGACAACAACAGGCATTTTCAATTGTCCGGAACTCATGGCTTGCCACTTGGAAAGCTGGTTGAACACCTCATCTCCTGCACGGCCGAGGAAGTCAGCATACATCAATTCAACAACAGCGCGACCTCCGCAAAGGGCGTATCCGACAGCAGAACCTACGATTGCCCCTTCTGAAATGGGAGAGTTGAACAAACGGTGGTACGGTATTGCCTCAGTCAAGCCACGGTAAACAGCAAAAGCTCCACCCCAGTCACGGTTTTCTTCTCCATAAGCAATGAGGGTAGGGTCTGTGTAGAATTTATCGATCATAGCTTCAAAAACGCCGTCTCTAAATTGGAATACCTTATTCTTTGACACAGGCTTGCCGTTTTCATCCAAACCGAAGCGTTCCTTCTTCTGAGTTCTCTGCCATTGTGGATTCTCGTCCTTAGGCGTTAAAACATCACATTCACGTTCCTCCATCTTCTCAACTCTTTTATTGGAAAACATAAGCTTTGAAATAACCTGTGGCTCCTTATTCAAGTCCATTCTTGGGGATATTGAGTTATCAATTGTTATTTTCAAGGTTTTTGTGATTAATTCGCTGGAATTGGTAAGGATGCTTTCGAAAACACCTTCTGTGGCAACACCTGCATCGACCAGGCTCTTGCGGAACGTTATCAGCGGATCAACTTGCATCCATGCATCTACCTCTTCCTTGGCTCTGTAGCTGGAAGCATCCGACGGAGAATGCCCTGAATAACGGTATGTAACAGTATCTAAAAGTACAGGGCCATTCTTTTCTTCCAGTATCTGTTTTTTTCTACGAATAGCATCAATCACTGCCAGAGGGTTGTAACCATCAATTCTCTCAGCATGCATCTGTTCAGGGTTTACACCTGCACCAACCCGGGCAAGCATGTCATAACCCATGGTTTCACCGCAGGTTTGACCACCCATACCGTAATGGTTATTAAAAAAGTTCATAATAAACGGCAGTCCGCCTTTGTATTCACCTTCCCAAAGCTTCTTGTACTGATCCATTGTAGCCATGCAAAGGGCTTCCCATACAGGACCGCAGCCCATAGACGCATCTCCGATGTTTGCAATGACAATCCCGTTTTTTCTGTTTACTTTTTTGTATAATGCTGCCCCAACAGCAATATCAGCCGAACCGCCAACAATGGCATTATTGGGGTAAATTCCAAATGGTGTAAAGAAAGCATGCATGGAACCACCCAATCCAGCTTGGAATCCGGTTTCACGAGCAAAAATTTCAGCCAGCACACCATACACCAGGAAATCAATGGCTAAATCCTTTACTGTTCCACCATTTCTTCTCTCTTCAACAACTTTTAAAATCTTACCGCTGCGAAAGCTTCGCATAACCTCCATTAGCTCTTCATCGGGGAGCTTTTGAATAGCTGACAAACCCTTCGCCAGAATTTCTCCATGACTTCTGTGGGATCCATAGATAAAATCATCACAATCCAAAAGGTATGCTTGCCCGACTGCAGCTGATTCCTGCCCAATGGATAGATGTGCCGGACCGGGATGGTTGTAAGGTATACCGTTATACTCACCCGTTGTTTTAATTAGGTTAAGCATATTCTCAAATTCACGAATAATTGACATATCCCTGAATATTCTAAGGAACTCCTCTGTAGTAAAATTACTCCTTTCCTCTTCAATGGTCTTTTCATAGTGGTTTACCGGGATATCCTGAAAAGTGATCTTGCCTTTTTGTCTTATGACAATTGGATCTATAAATTGTGACTTGGGCATAATTATCGCTCCTCGTATAATAGTTTGTGATAAGATATTTCTATAAATATTTAAGTTTATAACTGGAAGTATCGTTGCTGTCATTTCTTAATATTTCATATCTTTCGTCCACTCTACCAGCTGGCGGGCAAGCTGTCACTCTTGGTCACGGAATTTCATAATTGATATTGCCTATGCCTTGTTGCACAATAATCTTAAAAGGTTATTGAGGATTTGTTCTATTTGTCACTTTGCTACCTAAAATTCAAACATCGCTTCCTTGATAACCTCACTCACCGTAGGATGAGGAAACACCATTTTTTGTATATCTTCAACCCGCATTTCAGTTTCCATCATCATCGCAGCTCCATATATGATTTCGGACGCATAGCTGCCAATAATATGAAGCCCTTGAATGGTTTTATATTTTTTATCCACAAGAACCTTGATAATACCGTCCCCTCTTTCAGTTTCGGCCACATATCGCCCGCTGTAAGAAAGAGGCAGCTTGACGATTTCCACATCCAGATCCTTTTCCTTTGCGGTTTCTTCTGTCTCACCTACAGAACCAACCTCGGGATTTGTATAGATTACTGCAGGTACTGCATTATAGCGCATTCTGTCTTTTTTACCCATGATATGGTTGATACACACCTCTGCTTCCCGGTATGCTGTGTGGGCGAGCATTGATACTCCATTAACATCTCCTACCGCATATATCCCCGAAATGTTTGTACGCATAAACTCGTCGGTTTTTATTCTACCACGCTCAAGCTCAACACCAAGAGATTCCAGACCAAGCCCTTCTGTAAAGGCTCTTCTACCAATACTGACAAGAACTTTGTCTGCTGTCACCGACTGCTTACCTTCAGCAGTTTCAAAAATGACTTCTTTATCAGTAATCTCTGTTATTCTGGCAGAAAGGCGGAAATCAATACCCTTCTTCTTGTAGTTATTGTATAAAATCGTACTGATTTCTCTGTCGGTAGATCCTGCGATATGGTCGAGCATCTCCACAACGGTAACCTGACTTCCTGCTGAGTTAAAGTATGAAGCCATTTCCAGACCTATTGCCCCACCACCGATAATGACCAGCTTCTCCGGAACCTCCGTTATGTCCAAAATCTCACGGTTTGTTAGAACAAAACCATTCTGATAACCCTCTTTGAGCCCCGGGATTGGCGGCATGGATGGTACAGAACCGGTTGCAATCATTATCCTTTTAGTAATATAATCCGTATCTCCGACCTTTACCACAAAGCCTTCCGATGAACGTCCAATGATAACTGCTTCACCATTTACTACCGTTACATTGTTTTTCTTCATCTTCATGGATACACCTGCAACCAGTATTTTCACAATCTTATTCTTCCGCGCTACTACTGTTGCATGATTAAGACTTACATTTTCAGTGGATACACCATACTTCGCTCCCTGTTTTGCATAATCTGCGATTTTAGCAGAGTTTAAGAAGGCTTTCGAAGGAATACATCCCTCATTTAAGCAGACACCGCCTAAGAAACGCTTTTCAATAAGCAGCGTGGAAAGCCCTGCATGTCCGGCGCGTTCAGCACCAAGATAACCACCGGGTCCTCCTCCAATTACAATTAAATCATATAACATCATTATCACTCCCTCAAAAATTTTCGTTCGTTTGGTAATCGGTATCCGCCATTAGCGTTTTTCAACTCCAATAGCCAACGGCAAGAACCTCTCGACAAGGCTTTATAAAACTCCCCTTAATAGTCGGATGACTTTGGTTTTTTCGTTGTTTTCCAAACCTCCCGCTGCTGCATCTAGACTTTCGGGCAAGCGAAGAGGTGGGGCGGGGGTCCATCTTAGCCTCGTTATATTCATATCATAAACCATAATTACAAATATATCGAATTTACTTTGCTAAAAATATTGCTAAGCTTTCCAATGCTTCCTTCAAGTCCTTCAGAAATCGGGCAGCCGGTGCGCCGTCTACAACTCGGTGATCAAAGGTCAGCGACAGTGGCATGGAAGAATATGCTTCCAAAACACCGTTTGCATCACGGATTTTCTGTATAATTGTATTCACACCAAGAATAGCTGTCTGTGGCGGGTTAATTACAGGTGTGAAGGATTCAATACCCAGAGTACCTAGATTAGTAATAGTAAAGGTGCCATACTTTAATTTATCTGGATTAATAGTACCTTTTTGGCAGCCTTTAGCCAGTTCCTTGGCTTCAATCGCTATCTCATTAAGTGATTTCAAATTGGCATTCATTAATGTGGGTACCATTAAACCGCGTTCGGTATCTACAGCAATACCCATATTAACATTGGTGAAATATCTTATAGTATCACCCAAAAAATGGGCATTAACAACCTTATGTTGCGGGAGAATGCGGCTAACAGCATAGATCAGAATATCATTTAGTGTAATATTTGAAAGCCCTAGCTTTTCAGCACCGTTTTTTAACTGCTGACGGAATTTTATAATTTCTGTTGCATCAAATGAAACATTTAACGTCAGCTGTGCCATCTGCGATAATGATTCATGCATTGTACGGGCAATTACCTTACGAATGTTAGAAAGTTTCACTTCCTGATACTCTGCTGCTACTTGTTCATCTAGAGTTGCATTAGCTTCCGTTAGCTTGCTCTCTTCAGCTAGATTGTTTTCTTCATCTGGTTTACCTTCATTATTTGGCTTACTCTTTTCGTTTAGCTTGCTTTCTTTGTTTAGCTTACCTTCTTCAACTGTCATGCTTATATCAGCTTTCTTGCTTACATCAACTTTCTTGCTTTCTTCAGTCGGCCTGCTAACTTCTGATGGCTTGCTTTCTTTGGTTGTATTGTTTTCATAAATTTGTTTGCCTTCTTCCGTTGCCTTCTCTTCTTTAGTTATTGCTTCATTAGCTCCTGATTGCAGATCCTTGGTGGTTACTCTGCCGCTAAGCCCACTGCCTTCCATTAAGTGCTCCAGGCTTGTATAACCTTCTTTTGCACCAGCGGTAACGAGATACCCTTTTTGCTGAAGGAATCTGACATCGCGTTCAATTATCCTGCCATTAGGACCTGTGGGGATGGCAAACCGGATATCTGCTCCCGTTTTGTCAGCGAGATTTTTCGCTCGCGGAGAGACAAAACCGTTACCTGATACCAAGGGGATCTCTTGTTGCTGTGATTGTACAGTAACATTTTGAAGTAATTTTTTGTTTTGGGGCTCTTCCTGCTTGGGCTCTGAAAGTACTCCCCCGGGAGCAAACTTCGAACAGTCTTCTCCTGCTTCTCCGATAACGCATACATTGGTCAGAACCGGGACATCGTCACCTTCTTTGAAAAAAATCTCCAGCACCTCCCCGGATGCTCTGGATTCTTCTTCAAAAGCAGCCTTGTCGGTCTCATAAGAGAAAAGTCTGTCGCCTTCCTTTACCGTATCTCCTTTTTTTACAAACAATTCGGAGATAATGCAGCTTTCCACCGATTGGCCTTGCCTGGGCATTATTATGGGTGTTGCCATTTTATTCGCCTCTCTTATTAAAATAACGGAAGAAATTTCTTAGACCCGTTTTTTGCTAAGCAGAATAACGTACTCTAATTTATGTTCTTGTGTAATATTGCTTTCATAGTTTGCGCAGTTCGCATAGTTTGCACCTGTGTATTGTTTGTATGGCATGCATGGCATGGTATGGTATGGTTTGTATAATTTGTATCGTTCTCATAGCTTACATCGTTTACACAGTATCCATAGCTTTCATAGCTTTCATAGCATTCATAGCATTCATAGTATTCATAGTTTCCATAGTTTCATAATTTTAATAGTTAAATCATTTATATAATCATTTGCATCGCTAAATCCGTGTAGCATGCTTAAGAAGATATTTTTCTGCTTCAAGATTCCACAAGCCATTATTGGCTTCAACTATATCTGCAAGCACTTTGAACATGGAATCTGTTTCACCCTTTTTTCGCATTTCGCCGATGGCCGTTAATTCCATAGAAATATTAGTATAAACCAATTTCTTTCCACCTGAAATCTTAGGTAGATTCAAGGTTGTGTCAACAACACTATCAAGACCACCCACATGGGTTATCATAGACGCAGGATTTACTTCTCCATCAGCCATCATTTTCAATGATTCTATCATGTCGTCAGTATTGCCACCGCTGGTTCCCACAACGTGGGTCGAGTTATAATGCACATTATAGAAGTTGAACTCTGCTGAAAAAGCTGGATTTGTTGGACCTGCAAAAAAATTCAGGCAGCCATCCTTTGCCAGTATTATATCTCCATGTTCAACCACCTGCTTAACTGGTGCAAACACAAATACATCGTCATATCCCCTACCATTGGATAAATCCATCAATTCTTCCACAGGTTCTGATGCCGATTCAGTGTTTAAGTAAATCAATTCAATTCCGTTCTTTTTTGCTTCATCCACAGTATAAAGCGAGGCGGCTCTTTTAAGTCTTGCTTCATCAATGTCGGTGACAACTAATTTTCCGGGCTTGCGCTCTGTGTTAATAGCATAATCAATTGCACCAAGACCCATAGGACCAACACCTGCCAATATGGCCATATTGCCACCTTCAACAATCCCCATATTATGTACATAGCTGCCGCCTTCAGTATGATAATTTGCATGGAAAGCTCCCACGATGCAGGACATGGGTTCGGACAAAGAACCATAAAAATAAGCGTCACCTTTGTATTCCAATAAGCAACCCTGTTCCATAACTGCGTTGGGGATAATAATATGTGTGGCACTTCCTCCAACATATCTAAAGGAATAACCCGGCGCCACATAAGGATCATACTTCAGGTTCAGTGCAGGTTGTATAGAAAACTTCATACCAGGATGGAATTGCCTTTGCCACTTCTCTCCCACTTCCAGAATAATCCCACAGAATTCATGTCCTATAATAATCGGATTTTTATCTACATCATTTGGTACTCTTTTATGATCACTTCCCCGCATTGCAGCTTTGTATGATGACATGCAGATGCTATCAGAAATAATTTGTGCAAGTATTTCATCTTTACAAAGTGACGGAAGCTCAAACTCTTCAAGGCGTAAATCGTTTTTCCCATATAAACGGACTGCTTTAGTCTTCATAATGGTATTCTCCTTAATTCTTTTTTGTCTTTTAAACCCGCAAAATGCCTTGCCTTGTAAATTACAAATGTTAGCAGACTTTTTGAGAGCTGCCAGCCAGACTTTTGTGCTGTGTTTCTCGGAGCTTAAATTAACGTAATACTGTTCCCAGAAGTCTTCTGCTCAGTTTATCTATTTAAATGTGTTCGTTTCTTTAACTATTTGTTTCATTATAACATATTATAATGATAATATGAAACATATTTTTGGTTTGTCTTGTACTTTTTTTTCAAATCAGGTATGATAATAATGCTTTCATATTTTATGATTGCTCCCCAGAAAGCCGTGAAACGGCTTTTTCCTGCAGGTTTAACTGCAGGAAGATGCAGCTCGCTGCAACCTGGTGCATTCACAGGAGGTTGTTTTTCTTAATCTATTTCTATGTATAACAGAGGTGGGCAGTCTTGTACAAAGATAGGCAGGAACAGATTCTAAGCCTTTTAAATGATAAAGGTGAAATTAAAATATCAGAATTGAAGAATATTTTCCCGCAGGTTTCTACGATGACACTACGCCGGGATTTATCCTTGCTTGAAGGAAAGGGGCTTCTGATTAGAACACATGGCGGCGCTGTGAATATGAAAAAACTCTCCTCCGTTTTTGGAGAAGAGGATGCTTATTCCTTGCGGGCTGCTGAAAATGTTGAGGCTAAAATGAGTATTGCCCAAAAGTCACTAACATTTTTAGATAATGGTCGTTCGATTTTTATTGATGCCGGAAGCACTATGATGTTTCTTGCCAAATTAATTCCAGATGAACCGTTTTCAATATTGACAAGCGGAATTAATATTGCAATGGAGCTTACAAAAAAGTCACAAATAACAATTTATAATACCGGTGGTCAATTAAACCATAATAGTTTATCATCATCAGGACCTTCCTCCATGTCTATGCTGGATTTTATCAATATTGATATCGCTTTTATGGCAGCATCGGGATTTACATTGGATAATGGTTTTACAGTATCGAACTTTTTTGAATGTGAACTAAAAAAATCAGTCATGAAGAAAGCCAAGAAGGTTATCATGATGGTTGATTCCAGTAAATTCAATAAAGTATTAGCATTTACCTTCGGAAATCTTTCGGATTTGGATATCCTGATTTGTGACGAAAATATTCCCGAAAATATCGCTGCAAAGGCCCGCGAAGCGGGAGTAAAAGTGCTATAAAACCCCAAACACCATTTTCAAGTAATCTAAATAACCATTTCACACAACTCTTTTTTTAAATAACGGAAGAAATTGTGATATTTTTAGTTTTACACTATAACCTAATTAAGTTGTCAACTTGAACAGGCATTCCTGTTGTAATTGATTTATTAGCAGCAACACCTGTTAGAATTGACATTGCACCATCAAGGCAGGATGCTGCTCTCTTAAAGCGGTCTTTTGCAGGTGTACCAAATATGTCGTTTAACATAACCAGGTCTCCTCCACCATGACCCCCCTCCTGACTTTCTACCGGCACTTCATACGGCTCAGAAAACATGGGGAACACTGCAATGCTTATATTATTAACCGAGCCTTCCACACCTTTTGCACCGCCTGCATTAACATAAGAGTTTTCCGTAACCGATATCTGTATCCTTCCTTTGCTCCCGTTAAACGCTACTCTGTATCCTTCCCATGGTTGATATGCATTAAGAGAATATGACATTATTGCTTTGTTTTTATATCGTATTAATACCCCCATAGTGTCTTCAATGCTGATTCCATCCCCAAAAACGCTTTGATCCCTTATATATCCGTCATCCTTTTCTGCGTTGAGATATAGTTCTCTAAGCTGTTCATTCTCTTCCATGTGTAATGCAAAATAGTCATCTTTTGCATAATCACTTCCAAAGGATCTTGAATAAAATTTAGTTACCCCACGTTTTTCAGCATTTTCCCGACCATAAAACCTCAAATCTCCCATAGCAAAAACAGTTTTGGGCTGAGTATCCAACCAAAAATTAACCAGGTCAAAGTGATGGGTTGATTTATGAACTAAAAGTCCTCCGCTGTTGCGTTTATCGCGGTGCCATCGTCTGAAATAATCGGCTCCGTGCTGTGTATTGAGCAGCCATTCGAAATGGACAGAAAATATGTCACCGACTGTACCATCCATAATTAGTTCCCTTATTTTGGTGTTATGGGGAGCATATCTGTAGTTAAAGGTCACTCTTAGGTTGCGTCCTGTTCTGTGGATAGCATCTATGATTTCCTGTGCCTTTTCTTCGTCAATAGTCATAGGTTTTTCAGTAATTACATCACACCCAAGTTCCATGGCTCTTATAATATATTTATGGTGTGTTCTGTCAATTGAAGTTACAATGACACAATCAGGTTTTTCTTTCCTTATCATTAAATCAAATTCCTCTGATTTATATGTAGGAACAGGATCTGATTTGTACTTTAAAGATAGAACTTTATTTGCATAATCCATTCTTGTTTGGTTTATGTCACAGAACGCAACCAATTCTGATGTTTCTTTAAAATCACTTATAATCGCTTCATAAAATAAACGAGCTCTTCCTCCGATACCTACCTGCGCATATTTTTTCTTGTCACTCATAATATACTACCCCTTTCAAAAATTTAAAATATGTGTTATTAACAATTTTACTCCTACCGGTTGCAATATTCAGCACATATTTTGCTTAAATAATTAAAATTGCGCATATTTTGCTATAAAAAAAAGTGTATAATAAGGATGCACCCCGCTCCACCTTTATATGTGGTCTAAATGGCTACAAAGTAAAGAAATGTATTTTTAACCTTTTGAACTAAAAAACACGTGGCAGCGGGTAGAAAGCAGGGATTATAATGCGAAAAATAAATTATTTAAACCCGAGGGGTTCTATATTGATATCCTATGAAAAACAAACGCCACCGCTAAACATGCCGAGAAGCCATTTTCATGATTCATATGAAATGTATTATCTTTTATCGGGAGAAAGGTATTATTTCATCAAGGATAAAACATATCGTATATTGAAAGGCAATCTTGTCTTTATTGACAGATATGATTTACATAGAACTCTTGATGCAGATATTACAAGCTGGGAAAGAATATTAATAAATTTTAAACCGGAGTTTTTATTATCTGATGATGCTGAAAGAATTAAGAGACTGGTTTCTATTTTTAATGCTGGCAGTAGCGTATTGTCACTCACACTTAAAGAGCAGTCAATAGTGGAAGATTTGCTGTTTAAGATGCTTGGTGAAACAGACAGCCAGGAAGCTGCCTTTGAAGAAATGATAGCTGCATATTTGATTCAATTACTTTCTTATATTCAAAGACTTAGAAGTATAAACTCATTATCATCAGATTCCTGTATTTATTATATTCATAAAAATGTATCTCCTATAATTCATTACATTAATACGCATTATAAGGATCCACTTTCACTTGATTTATTGGCAAAGCTGTTTTACATGAGCCCATATTATTTATGCAAAGTATTCAAGAAATCAACAGGGTTCACTTTCATAGAATATCTCAATCAGCTAAGAGTTAAAGAAGCACAAACTCTCCTGCGTGATTCTGGTTTAAATGTTACTGAGGTAGCTGAGAAGGTTGGTTTCGGCAGTGTATCGCAATTTGGCAGAGTTTTTAAGGAAATATCAGGGGTATCTCCTTTAAAATACCGAAAGCAGACTTCATTCTAAGCTTGCTTGATTAGAATCCCAGTATCCCCTTGGAAAGTAAATTCAATAAAGTATTAACGTTTACCTTCGGAAATCATCTTTCGGATTTGGATATCCTGATTTGTGACGAAAATATTCCCGAAAATATCGCTGCAAAAGCCCGCGAAGCGGGAGTAAAAATGTTATAATAACAGAAGAAATTGCTTAGCCTCGTTATAAAACCCCAAACATCTTGAATTTCATCAGAAAGTTACAAAGTGACTTCTGGGAGATAATTATATTACAGGAGGAGAAATTCTATGAGAAAAATAGTACTACAAAACAAGGTAAGATTACTTTGCTTTTTGCTTGTAATGTTAATAGGTTTGGTGATGTTTACACCACCCGCTTTGGCATGGAGTGAAAACAGTTATGAAAAGAAGTTAGCTGCCACTGTTGATAACAGGATTTCTGTTGAAGCAGAGTTGAATATTCCGAATTATGTTGGTACGCTTAAGCTGGAATTACCTGTTGAAGGCAATGTAAAGGAAACCGATGTTTATGTAGTCAACCCAAAGGATTATGTAAGTGCTGCGGTGGAGGTCAAGCTTACCGGTGCAGATTGCCCAATCTATTCTTCCTACCTATATCCCACAGGTTTTGAATATAATCCGGATGCAGGGTTTTGCGGAGCTTTTCAAGGCGGGGATGGGTACAGTTCAAAAGAAGGCGGAGAGGTTAGGCTTTTTTCCGGACTTAACAGCGGTCAAGTATATTTTTATTATTCACTAGAACCACTGGGATATGACAGCCTTGAAGAAATGAGTGATGATGTGATAGAAGAAAACATATATCAATTTTGGATTGGCGCTCCATATATTCTTGTTTTGTACGATGAAGATATAGAGTACTTCCTTGCTAACGGCGAAATTCGCGAGTTTGAAGGCTATGAATGGCCGGGACTTAGGGAATTACTTACAGGCGCTTCTACTTCCGGTACTCCTTCCTCAACGAACAATTTTACTGTGAGGAATACATATACCCAGGGACAATTTGCAGATGTGTCTAATCAATGGTATGCAGATAGTGTGAAAAAAGTTTATGAAATCGGTTTGATGAAAGGTAACTCTGTTGGTAATTTTAATCCTGAGGGCACGATTACGCTTGCCGAAGCCGTGACAATGGCTGCACGCCTGCATAGCATTTACAATGGAGGCAGTGGAGATTTCACACAAGGTTCGCCGTGGTATGGTGTCTATGTTGATTATGCGATAGAAAACGGAATAATACAGCAAAATGATTTTAACGATTTTAATCTTGCAGCGACGAGAGGCGAAATGACATATATATTTGCTTCTGCGTTACCTATTGATGAGTTAGTACAAATCAATAAGGTGACAAGCCTTCCTGATGTAAAAAGCGGTACGAGGTACCATGACAGTATATTCCTTTTATACCGGGCAGGAGTAATTACTGGAAATGACAGTATAGGTACTTTTGCACCTGAAACAAATATTACCCGGGCACAGGCCGCAGCCATTATTACCCGCATAGCATTACCCGCTGAAAGAAAATCTTTAGATTTTTAATAACCCCTATAAGAGCATATGAGGCAGTAACTAAATAAAATCGTTACTGCCTTCATTTTGTCGTACTGTTCTAATGGTTGTAAGCTCTTTTATACGAACGAACAACCTATTGGGGTAAAGAACCTGGATTTTTTTATTCAACTATCAAAAAACCAAGACCCCCACTTCTTCACGTATTTTACAAGTAAAAACGCTTGATGTTCAACTTTGCTGAACGGGTTTATTCAACTGTCAAAGCCCTGTATTGCTTCATTTTTCAAATTAATATAAATATTTTAAAATATGACTTGACGATATAACATAGGAATCAGCACCTCTCCCCTGCTGACTTAGTTAGTAATATCTTCACAGATAGTAATACTTGGTGATTCAAACTTAGTCAGTGAATACTTTAACAAAAAATTCGAAGAGGAGGTGAGGAAAATGAAGTATATTAGAGCTCCAGATAAAAAAGGTCTTTCAAAGCATAAGAAAATTCGTTAATTCCCTTGGATTACATTCGATAAAACTCTGCCGCCAAGTCAATTTTTCCGCTCAGTTTTCACCTTTCAACCGATAATACCAGCAATTTAACTCGATTTTGTCTTCCTCCTGATTGTAGTTATTGATAAAATCAAATTCCAACCGGTCACCCATATGCTTATTTTCATATTGCTTTAATAAGGGTGTGCCTTTATAAAGAGTTTCATAACAATCATAGTAGTAAATCACATTTCCGATGACCTTGTATTTTCCGTTCTGAAGTAATATCGCATCTTCGTATCCTCCCGAACTTGCCACCACAAGCCTGTATGTCCCGTCTTCATTAAATTCACGAAACCAGTCAAACGAAGGTAGGCTGACCACTCCCGTTACCATATCCTTATAGCCCACAAACAGGTTTGTATGGGAAGAACTCCAGTCTCCTATAAGAACACTCTGCGGGAAATCATCTTCATATGCAAAAAGCATTCGCCCCTGAAACATTTCCGACTTCATGCCAAACAGTTGAATAAACAAGTTAACGGGAACATATACCTCATTTTCTTTTTCAAAAGGTCCTTCAGTAATGTCAATAGGCTCACCGTTAAAATAAGCTATCGAACTGCCGACCTGCATGATAACCTCAATCATCGGCTCTCCCTGTGCGTTCTTCCATACAAGGGTAATAACGCCGTCCTTAATTCCTGCGTCCGGGTAAGAGAAACTCCCGGCATAAGGCATTTTGAAGACATACCGGAAACGCTCATAGGGCAGGTATATGAAGCTTGTGTCTTCCACTTCCGTGACTATATATTGATCCTGCTTAAACTCGCTTCCTACTATGATAATACTACCGTTCCAGTCTTCACTTGTGTTTGTATCGTGAGGGGTATTATCTCCTTGCTGTGTTTCGCCCGGATTATTTGATGTGCCATTTCCTTGTGAGTTTTTATCTTGTATAAACCATTCGTACGCCCTGGTGATAACAATAACAGCGACCTCACGAGAACTGTTGCCTTTCGGATCAAACCGAAAGCTTTTGTTCTCATTCTTAATTCCTTTGATGATTCCTACCCCGGAGCAGTAATATACCCCCTCTTGTGCCCAATTTGCAATAAGGTTGTCATCGGAAAATTTATCAGATCCGGTAACTGTGAAGTCACCCTCCGGACGGATCACTTTCAACGCCCTTAAAAGCATTGTCGCAATCTGTTCACGGGTCACAAGAGCTTTAGGATCGAATTTACCATCCCCGATTCCTGTAGTCAGCCCAAGATTTGCCGCTTTCAATATTTCCGGGTTAGATGTGTCAGAAAACTTTGCGTTTCCAGGTTCCGCATTTATACCGGTATAAACCTCATAAAACCTAACTGCAATTTCAGCAAATTCCTCTCGAGTAATATTAGAGGACATATTATCTTTAATTCTGCCGGTAATAAACCCATACCCGGCAGCTCTGTCAAGCTCAGGCACAGCCCAGGATGATGCTCCGCTATATGACGAGCTGCTTTCAGCAGCCTCCGTCATACCAATTGAAAATGAAAGGATAATGAAGATACAAAGAATGTTAATGAGAATTCTCTTTTTCATAAGACTTTCCTCCATTTTTGCTGAATTTGGCACAACCTATTGAAAGGACTGAAGCAGTAGCTGCGTTCTCATCGTGAGCGGAAACCAACCCTTTCAGCAACTGTATTAGACCGTATTTTAATTATACAATGACCTTATTTCCATTATACAATGTTTTTTCAAACAAAGTCCAGAAGCAAAGCTTTGCTGAACGAGCTCACTCTCTCAGATCAATTTTTTCAAGCAGCCAGTATAATATTTTTTTGCTTCCATGGATAATTTGTGCTTCACAAGTCATCCCCACCAAGATTTTTCCTTTTTGCCCCTGCCCGTATATTTATAATATGAATATGTTTGACAGGGCAATCGCATGAAAAAGATAAAAAGGCTGAAATGAGCTAACAAGGGAATAAATCATGATATACCCTAATGCGAATCACAGAATGGATAGAAGGATATCAATTCTTGATTCTTTTGGCGAATTCCTCAACGCTATCCACTTTTGCAGCTAATTTAAGCCATGCGCTCAAAATCTCCATGCTTTTCTGAACCCTTATGGTGCGCTCCAGTTCTTCCGGTATGCTATCTGACAGCTCCTGCAGCAGTTCAAGAATGCCTTCTATCTTACCCTCAATTTTACCCTCTTCTCTGTTCTTTAAGCGTTCTTCTTTTAACGTAAGCTCCAGATTGTATACCATTGTCTCTACCTCCTTGCTTTCTTCTATAATTTTATTCATCAAATCACGATTTTCTGGTTCTGTTCCTCTCATAATTATATTAGCAAACCAATTCTTAAAAAGCTCAAATTCCTTTGGACTTAATTTCTTCAATACATTTACCGCCATATTAAGGTTCTCAAGAAGAGTATTGACATCCTGCTTCTTATCCACTAAAAATACCGTAGCTATCAAATTTGACATTTCCAGGAGGGTTTCATTGTCATACCTGTTTACATCAATAATTATATATTTAAAGTCCAAAACGCTGTCACCAAATAATTCATATCCACTCAAACATTCTTTATAGCTTCTGCATGCAGTCCAGTTGTTTTTCCCATTGTACAGTACTATAGGCACAACTACCGGTAATCTATAATCTTTTCTTTTTTCCCATCCTTTATCCGAATCCTTTAAGATACCCCTCCACACTTCCACCATGTAAAGCAGCAACCGATAAGGCATTTGAAAATCAACCTTTGACTGCATTTCCATAAGGACATAGAATATTACGTCCTTGTTATTCATCTTCACCCAGTAAACCAAGTCTGCTTCCTTATTCTTGAAATCCTGCAGTATAAATGATTTATCAACCTTTACCACATTGTCTTCATCAATACAATTTACCCAATCCTGTTTTACAAAGCTTCTTAACAGCTCAATAAATATCTTTTTAACCGACAGCAGGTACTTATATCCTTTATCATGCTTATTATTCGGTACATCATACTCAGTCTCAGCTTCTCTTAGCCATAAATGCTCCATCCAAATCCTTCTCCCATACTTATTTTAACATGAATTATAAAACAAGTATATATCGAACTAACGTTCGTG
>DAIPML010000306.1:0-4217 GCA_036768735.1 Clostridiales bacterium
GGTCGGCAATGGCATTGTCGATCATGATATCGTTAGTCGTGAGCATTTCCACGTCTTTGCCTTTATAAATTCTTTTAATCATAATCATAACCAATAAGTTTAAATAAGTTGTTAACAAAAGCGAAGGTATGAAAAGCTCCGATACATTGTTCTCTACAAGGCAACTATTTGAAGAAAAAACCGATAAGTTATATTTTATTGCACATACAAGCAATATTATTCACATTCGTTCACGGCGATATACCTTATGCCTGTAGCTGCGTTGATATTATCATCAGATTTCATTCCGGTAATTATAGTATTGATTGACTTTATGAATAATCGAAAGTCTTCTGCTTGCTTTAATAAAAAGATTATCTACATATCCGGGAGTTTCATTCAACTTGTTTATATCCGAATAACCAAACTCTTTCTGTATGGAAATAAAAGGATAAATCAACATCTTTTTCATCGTTAAAGAAGAGAGAACTAAATCGGCCATATCCTTTTCTTGGAAAGAATAATCAAGTATGCGTTGAAAAAGCGGTTGAAAAATTATCATAAATTGGTTTCCCCAATACCAGTCAACCCAATACAGAGAGGACGTGACAGGTACAGCTATACCAAAATTGCTTACGCCCCCTAATAATAATTCGGCTTCTTTCCTTTCGGCTTCAATCATATTCCGGAACAACGATTCTTTAAGGTACCCGCCAGTAAAACAATGATCATCTTCACAAAAAATAACGATATCTTCTTTTCTATTCATTGCTGTTTTTATAACTTTTACCAAGCTATTCCATAATCCTATTGTTCCTATAGGGTGCTTTATAGCTTCGATAATATTGACGAAAAACTCTTTTCTATCTTTAAATTCTTGTTCAATATGATAACGACGGTTCAAACGATTTTTTAAATTAACGACATACACCGGAATATAAAAATTATATGGATTCCGAAATCTATTTTGATATTCATCAAACGATTCAAATCGCTTTAAAATCACATTTACTTTCTCCTTCCAAACATCCCAGTTTAATCTTTTGTCGAATTCTTCCCGGGATGATTTTCTCAAATTATCATATCGCTTTTTATCTTCAAAGAGTGTTTCAATTAAATCGGCATATTCTCCAGCACTTGCATCGGAAGATAATAAATAACCGTTTTTACCATCCCGTACTACTTGTCCAACACCGGCAACATTTGCCGTTATAGAGGGGATACCGTATGCCGAAACTTCACAAAAGACAATACCGAAACAATCGAAATTAGTGGGGAAAAGAAAAAAATGGGCCTTCAGCATGATTTGATGCAATAACTGTGCGTCCTTTTCTTTCGATTTATCAATAAACGGAACAATTTTTACATCAGGATCAAGATTATCCAAATCAGGATTACAGCCAATAATTGTAAGAGTACAACTGAAGTTCCTTTTTTTTAATAGCTTAAATATTTCAACTGTTTTAGTTCCTCCTTTTCTTTTCCAATCTTTTCCAATGAATAATAAGTTGCAACCCATTTTTTCCGGGATTAGAATAGTTTCCTTCTCAGGCACTTTTATTAAATTAGCACCAAATTCTACAACCTTTATTTTGGAAGAATCTATTCCATAATGGCTTATTGCATTTCTTTTTGCCCACAGGGAACTGAAAATTATGCAATCGGCGTTTAAAAGGGCCTTTCTCTCAATGTCATCCAATAAGCGGATGGTATTGTCTTGGGTAATTCCCCACGATTCCTTAATCAGGTCAAACGTAGTATCTCCGATATATACAATGGGTATGTTTACTTTTAGATAAGCGATAAAGGAGCAATCACGAGCGATAATCACATCAAACCGGTCGTATTCGTCCAATGTAGCGCTTATCATTTCTGCAAACAATGGAGAATATAATTCCGGGACAAAAGGTGTAAATGCTTTTCGCTTACGATGTTCTTCTCTCACTTTTCCAATTATATCGCCGCCCATCCATTGCACTTCATGATTTTGCCGTAATGATTGAAATATAAAATACAAAGTGCCTGACCAATGATTGATATTATTGGGATCAAGGCTCGAAAGAAAGGCTATTTTCATACGCATTCTCTTTTATGTTTATTGTTAATTTCCCTTATATTAACATGAGCTATTAAGATAAAAGACCTTTATATCGTTGTTTTTGTAATCATTTTTATTGACTTCTTTGGTTCAAAAAATTATTTTAACTTTAATGCTTTGATAAAAGATGAAGCAGAAAAAAAGGAATAAAACGGATGGCCTCCGCAAAAATATTCGTAAGCGATTGACATTGTTCTCACCTCTTCCGGATAACGATCCTCGTTTAATTTCTTTAAACGTTCAAATTCCATTATAAGCTTTTCTTTTCTGTATAAATTCGCCCAATAAATTTGCCAGAACTGTAGTTGATATCCTTTGGAAAGGGTACTGATAATTCTAAACATCACTTCCATTTTTTGCCAGATAGCATTGTGTAATACAGATTTAAAATAATTCGAAGCATCCGCTTCATATATCAACCCGATGCTGATATTAATTAGTTTCCGGCAATAAACGGAATCAGGGATCAAAGGTACCCTCTCTCCAAGAGCCTGAATATAATTATACCCTGCATCATACAAGTTTTTCTCTTGGGAACAAAATCCGAAGAGACACGTAAATTCAAGAGCGGTGCTTGGAAAAGCATCAAAATAAGCTTGTTGACATTCCAGATCATCCGGATGGTTCATTAAATCCTTATAAACCGTTTTCAATGTCAGGGTATCTATCATGCAACATTGTGCGTAACTATGGAATATACATACACCGAAAATCAAACAAAATATTGTTTTCTTCATATTGAAATTAGATTATTACAAATACTTCTTCTTACAGTCATTTTTTATTAATATATCCCCTCTTTTATGTGATCTGAAATCAACTTTCCGTGCCGGAAAATAAGTTCCCTACAAGGAATTTTTCTCCATTTACTCAAATTCGTTCCATATTTAGCGGCCTGTTTTACCATAATCGTATCGCTATACCATGTAGCCGGCATTGCACCAAACGAATTAATCAGCGTATGTGTAATTGATCGACCATATTTTGTGTCGAAATTTACACCCGTTAATTTTTCCATCAATTTATATTGTTCATTATTTGGAAAAATATTTTCTATTTTATCGATAGAAAAAAAATTGATATCACTCATATAAAGCGAACTGTCATTCAGGTACCAAACGACATGATAATTGGTCGTTTCATCAGGACGAATTGCCGTTCCATATATTACATCGACATGGGACAAAAAATATTTTTTAAAATGATCATACAGATTTTTATAATTCGGAAATTTCTCCAATGGAGATTTATTCATTAAGAAATAAGTCGAATCATTGATATAAAGTACATCCGATGTTTTCGCTATATGCATAAAATCCACGCTTTTTTTCTTGTCTAAAGCTTGTCCGCTAAGATATCCGTTATAAAAAATCATTATTAAGACGATTAAAGATGGAATGCAAAAAAAAGAATGTTGGTATTTCATATACTAAAAAATTATAGACTATCAAAAATATCCGGAATTATAATTATTTCCTGATAAATACCCTGAATCATAATATGAATAATAATCATTTAGAGTATTTTCTTTATAGTATTGAGATGTATTTTGGAATCCGGGTTGGTTTATTTCATACATAAGAGCTTGAAATTCATTTTGACCACTTGAAAAAGTGTAACCCGACTGCGTCGTTTGATGGTAATGCTCATGATGCAATAAAGACAAAAAATCAAAATAATTATTTTCTCCAAATATATTACCCTGATAATTAACGAAAATCTGTCCATTTTCGTCTACACCTCCTTGATAATTCCCATTTCCATATGCAATACGGACATCCCCTGATATTCCAATAGCATTACCCATGGTTGTTAATACTTTTTCCACAGTTTCTGCGCTTGCTATTGAAAAGGGAATGGAACCAGAATCAATAACCGATGTTCCAATCTGCATTTCATTGCTGTCCCCAATTTTCCCCAAATAATTTCCACTGTAATCAAAATAGAAAGTACCTCCAATAAATGTTTTTTGTTGAATTTCACTGATGACTGACATTTCTTTTGCCAGTTCATCCAAATTTTTTCTTGTTAATTTTCTCATTTTGTTTAATTTTTAATTATTGTAAAGTAGGTCCGGAATCTTGTGGTAAGAGTAGCAGCCGCTCTAATTTAGTTAAATTCCGTTCTTCTTCACCCTCTC
>DAIPML010000307.1:0-4184 GCA_036768735.1 Clostridiales bacterium
ACTACACGCTACATTTGCATTAACATACTGAAAGATATGTATTTATGTTGTATTAAGCAAATTTTATAACAACTATTTGTAGTAACTTTGTAGTAACTTATTAAAACAGGTTACTACATATGCAAATTAAATACTGATAAGCATTTGACACTTGTTTGTAGTAGGTAGCGACGTTTCTCGGAAGAAAAAATATTTATATACACAAAAAAAATATATAAGATAGTTAATATATTGATATATAAATAGTTATATATTTTCGTGTATGTCATGTACCCATATACATCCATATCATACATGCATTAAAAATTAAACTTTATAAAATATCTGTACTGGGGATAGATCTTGTTCGGTATACGCTTTGATTGGTTTCTGAATCCTGCTGCAGTCATTGCTGAACCCATTTTGGTGGGGGTAATTTTCGCCGCGTCCGCTGAAATAATCTTTCGGTTCTTTCTCAAGTGATTAATAATATCACTGGCAGTATACCAGCCGGCCTCCGGGTCGTCTTCGTCTTCGGGTTGGAGAATGTATAGGTTTACGTATTTGGCTTCGTCTGTCTGGACCTGGTAGCGTTCGTTATACTCCTGGAGTTCCTGAATCTCTTCGTCACTGAATTCTGCGTTAAACTCTGTCTCTTCATACAAGAGTAACGCTTCGGCCCACATCTGATCTACTTTAACACGCTGAGAGTATCGTTTATCGATCCTATCAACCTCAATTGTTCCGTATCTACTCGTACCGTGGTTTAGCGTCAGGAATCCGCCCATTTCTGCCGTGCGGTTGGCCGTGAACATGGTGGCCGCTATGCGGGGCCTCTCGATGGGGAATTCATCGTTGCGACGTTGGACCAGAATTTTGGGTGACCGGGTGTGTTTTTTGAATTCTTCAATGCGTGCCGTACCTCGGTTTATTCCGACCATATCATCAAAACAAACAATTAAATAGCGTGTGAACAGATCTGACAACGAAAACTTGCTGTCATTCTCGGGCTGAACATAGTAGGACTCCAATTCTTCCGGAAGAAAAAAGCGGGTTAAGAATGTTTTTCCTATATGTTCCTGCATTCCGATGAATCCAAGCGAAACGCTATTGGGGATGTTGTCTTTCCATTGCGCCACGGTAGCCACCATCCATTTTCGTATGAGCGTGTTCATGCGTTCCTGGTAGTACTCCGGTTCTCTGTCAAACACGCGCGGCGTAATATGTTCACACAGCTTGTCGATGTGGCTTTCGCCTTTGTACGTGCCACGGATGGCGTTGAAATAGTCTAACACCGGGTTTTCCTGCTCAAACCAGTTAGGTTCACGGAGAATGATGCGGAGATCTGTTCTGGAAATTGTTTTTCCAATACCTTTCAGGTACAGATATAATGTGTCTGCAGTTGGCGGAAACTTGTACCGGTTTTTATCACGACTTTCGATGCTAAACTTGGACGGATCCAACACGGAGGTTCGTACGATAAACGCCTGGTTAATGGTGTCTACAATGTCTTGAATGCGATCGTCAATATACTCCAGTGTGTTTGACGCAATCTCAGGAAGTTTAATTTGGGTCATATTTTATTCAAAATAATGTTTTTATTACCACTCATAATTTTAAATTAAAAATAACAGCCCGCGCATCGCTGCGGAAGCTGTTTGTTTTAGTATAACTTTCAATTTCAATGCGCGTTTTCAAAAGTCAACTAATTTAAATTCGTATCGAGTCACAACAGGGTTATTTTCCCAAGTTCCCGGGCCGTTAATCCTATTAATTAACTCTTCAAAGGCACTTCTTGCGGTTAAATATGGTTGATTATCTCCAGGAGCATAAAATGCCTTCATCCATTTTAATTCATTGCCACACTTACCCTCTCTGACACCTTCTAAAATGCAATCTTCTTCAGATATCTCCTGTAAATGTTCTCTGCGTTTATCAGTGATTTTTATAAAATACCTGGCATAATCGGCTTTCATAAACAGTTTGTTGCTCCATTTCTCCTTGTCTGGCTGCAAGCTGGAGAACTTATATTTTATCACGTTGTCTGGTTCTATCCTGTAGGGTTCTTTTAGAAAAAGCACTTCGCCAACATTGTACAGATCATTCATCCGGCGTGTTACTATTTTCCTTCCGGAAGCAGTATCTTTAAAAAGCGGTTCTATAAAGCAAATTCCTCTCATTTTAATTAATCAATTCTTTTAAACATTAAATATCCGGTATAATAATTAGTTGAGAACTTTAGAACATGTTTTTGGCTATCGCCCATATAGTAAGTAATTTTAGTCTCAACAATATTATTTTGTTCCAACGTGTCTAATTCTTCACGAATAAAGTATAGCGTTCTTATCATCTCGTTAAAATCAACTGTATGATTATCGAATGATTTCAGCATCTTATCCAGTTGATAGTTTTTATTTGTGCCCAATGGATCCCAATTATTCACGAAAGACACGAAGAATTTCATTATTTGAAAAGGTTTTTCAAAGTGGGTAATTTTGAAAAATCGGGAACAACGTATTCACGTTCTTCTTGCTTCAGTTGCTCAACTTCTTTTTCCTTCATCTTAATTTCCACGTCCTTACGTTCTCGGGCGTATTCAGCAAAACTGGTGATGATGCGTTGCGTGTCGATGCTTCCGTAGAATGTTCCGTAGCGGCTTTCGAGAATGAAATCGAAAATGAGCTTAAGATCGGCAAGCGTAATCCATCTGTGGCGGGTGATGATGGTGTATGCCAACTGATCTGTTATAGCTGCCGGAATGCCTTTGTTTATGTTCAGAAAATCGTTCAGGAATAAGAGCCATCCGCGCATATAGGTTAATGCGAATGTTTGGTTTCCGTCTGCAGAAAAAGTTTCTGAAAGGAGCTGTAGCGTTACCGGTGTTTTGGTAAATACGTCGGCAATACGGTGCACGTCTTCGTAGTTAACCATTAGTTGCTGCGGGCCTTGTTCTTTCATGAAATCGGTAAAGTTGACGTAATTTTGTCGGAGTTGTTTTTTTAATTCTTCCATCTGTGAATAAGTTTAGTTGTACGTGAAATCCATAAGCGGATAGTTGCTTTTCTAAACCTGCATCTATATTCCTCCCACGGAGCATAGTTTTAATAGCAGTTTTTATTGTATAACCTTTCTTCCTGGCCAGGTAACAGAGATTATAACGGCGTTTAACGGGGTAGGGTATCTTGGGCATATAAAGCTGTTTTAATAGCTGACACAATGCTGTTATAGTTGAAACCTTTCTTTAATCGGATGAAAATAAAACCTTTTTCAATGTTAATTTCTTTCACTGTTATTTCATCGTTCAACCGTTCAAGATCATCGGCATTTGAAGCCTTCAAAGGCTTGGTGGTGAATACCTGATAATTTCCTTTTGCGTTTGGTTTTTTACCGATAGCTGTGAAACTATTTTCATCTTTTATGAAAACGTGAGTTTCTTTGTATTGAATCTTCAAATTTGTCATAGCTTTAATTTTTCAATGTCCTCAAAAACGCCAATGTAAATTTCTTCTTCATGATCATGCATTAATTTCAGTATATCATCAATCGCCTCATTCCGGGCTTCTTTTTGGGCTAACTCGATTAACTCGTGAAGTTCAAATTCATTATCCCGCCATCTCATCAAATAATGTTCTGCTGATTTCATATGCTTTGTTTTAAACATTCGTAAATTCTATGTTAGCGGCAAATGCTACAACTCTATAAAAAAGTCACCCTTTTGAATTTCTATATCAAAGCCTTCAATATCTTCTTTATCGTGACCGTTCTCTAAGAGTTGGCTCTTTGTGTAGAGTTGTGCAGGGTCATCTTCACCTGTGTAGTAAAGATTTGCTTTTGCCTTTTTGAAGGCTTTGACCTGACCGCTAATTGACAAGTCCTCTGAATTGTAGATTAACTCCTTTTCTAATTGTTCAGGGGTAAGGTTGTCTAACGCTTTTTTGAGTTCTTTAAGTTTCATTTTTTAATTATTTGACCGCATCAGCCGCTAACAGTGCATTGCAAAAAGCAGGGCTGATGTTGTGCTTTGAGCAATGGGAATACTATTGAACTTCATCTATAACGCATCGGGCAGACGTATTCCAATTTCCCTGCCTTCTGCAATGCTTTGACGTTAGCAGAAATGGCTACGAGACTGCCTCGCTTACTATTTCATCTCATTAGTGTCCACTAAAAATTAGAAAATGTTCTTTGAAATTATTGATATACTA
>DAIPML010000014.1:0-20013 GCA_036768735.1 Clostridiales bacterium
ACCTTTTCCATTCGATTGCTTTTTCATTACAGCTTTCAATGCACTTACCACATTGTATGCATTCTTTATCCCCTGCTTTTTTGATATCCATCGGGCATGCTCTTATGCATCTACTGCAATTATTGCACTTTTCCTCATTTATTTTAATTCCCAGCAAGGAAACCCTGTTAAAAAAAGAATACAATGCACCTAACGGGCATAAAAATCTGCAGAAGCTCCTGTTAACAAAAACTGCACTTACTACAACAGACATAAGAACTGCTATTTTCCATGAAAAAATAATTCCAACCATGTTTTGCAATGACTCATTTTGCAAAACAAGCGGTATTCCACCTTCGAGAGTTCCTGCCGGGCATATGTACTTGCAAAAAGCCGGATACCCATATATTATAGGTATCGCTACTACAAGTACTACCAGTAATACATATTTTAATAGGGATAACTTTTTTGTTATCCTGTTTTTCTTTAGTTTTTTTGTTGGTATTTTGTATAACAATTCCTGTATCAATCCGAAAGGACATAAAAATCCACATATAACTCTTCCTAATAATAATCCGAAAAGCAATATTAAACCAACAACATAAAAAGGAAGCTTGTATCTTATATTTCCCAGAGCACCTTGTAAAGAACCCAGCGGACAAGCTCCTATTGCGGCGGGACACGAATAACAGTTCAATCCCGGTACGCAGACACCTTTTATATCTCCCTGGAATATTTCACCTTTTAAGAATCCCTTTATATTTGCGTTATATAAAACTGCACTAATTAATTGTATTATTCTTCTTTTGAAGTTATAACCATACTTATCCAATACCAATACACTCCAAACATACCGTTATTGCTTTCATGAGAGTATCATGATACCCGCTTTGTGCAGCCCCGATGACTATAAATGCTACAGCGCTTATTCCGATTATAAGTCTTAACAAGTTTATTTTCTTTATATTTTTCATCATCCCCACCCTATCAATAAGTTACTAACCTAATCGCAAAGCCCTTAATTAATCCGTCACAGTATGTTGAGTAACTCCTCCGGTTTATCTATAATATAATCTGCTTTTTCATTTTTTAATACTTCTCTATCTCTAAACCCCCAAGTCACACCAACAAAAATCAGACCTGAATTTTTCGCTGTTTTCGCATCTACCTCGGAATCTCCTACATAAACAGTATTTTCAGATGATGTTCCTAACTCTTTTAAAGCAGTATACACGGTGTCGGGTGCTGGTTTTTTAAGTATCCCTGCTCTTTCACCAATAGCAGTTTTAATATATTCCGAAAAAAAGTGTTTATTAAGCATCTTAACTGCTTCATCAAATTTGTTTGAAACAACTGCAAGTTTATAATCGTTATTTTTCAATTTTTTTAGTACCGTCATTATTCCTGGATATGGACATGTTTTATTTATAATATTTTTTTTGTAATGCTTCCGAAAGTCAACAAGACACATTGCAAAAAGCGGATTGTTTTTACCTTCAGGAATTGATAGCTCCATTAATCTTTCTGCACCATTTCCAAGAAAATGCCTCACTTCCTCAAGTGTTCTTGTAGGAAATGAAGCATTTTTTAACGAAAAGTTCACACTATCTGTTAGGTCTTCAAGAGTATTAAGGAGTGTGCCATCTAAATCAAAAATTACAGTATCAATTTTTTTCACTGTTATCTCCATTATCAAAAAACCAATACCCTCACTTCTATAAGTGGCTTAAAAGCCACTTATTAATGAAGTGTATTTTAGCCCGGTGGGCTAAAAACACGTAGTGGCGGGTTCCGATTCTACACTTCAGGTGGAGTAGAGTCTCCATCTGAAGCCCATAGGCGTATTTTACAAGTAAAAACGCTTGATGTTCAGCTTTGCTGAACGAATTCACTATCTAAATGTCAAGGTTTGCTACAGACTTTGCATACTTCTGTATAAATGCTTTCCTCGGCTCTACCTTTTCTCCCATTAGTATCGTGAATATCTCATCTGCATGAACGGGATCATCCAAATCTACCTTTAATATTTTTCGTGTTTTAGGGTTCATTGTTGTTTCCCATAGCTGATCAGAATTCATCTCACCAAGCCCCTTATATCTTTGAAATGAAATATTTGCGTCGCCTTTTTCCCAACCCTTTTCATCCATTAATTTTTTTAAATCCCTGTCATTATACACATAATGTTCTTCTTTTCCCTTTTTCAATTTATATAAGGGAGGTTGTGCTATATATACATGACCTTTTTCCACAAGCGGTTTCATATATCTAAACAAAAATGTAAGTAAAAGTGTTCTTATATGTGAACCATCAACATCAGCATCCGCCATAATTATAACTTTATGATATCTTAATCTGTCCAGGTCTATATCCTCACCAAAGCCTGCTCCTAGTGCAGTAATTACAGGTGTAAGTTTTTCATTTCCATATACTTTGTCAGCTCGTGCCTTTTCAACATTAAGCATTTTACCCCACAAGGGGAGAATAGCCTGGAATTTTCTGTCTCTCCCTTGTTTTGCAGAACCTCCTGCAGAGTCTCCTTCAACAATAAATATCTCACACAGTCTTGGATCTCTTTCCTGGCAATCCGCAAGCTTTCCGGGAAGTGTGGAGGATTCAAGAGCAGTCTTCCTTCTTGTCATATCTCTTGCTTTTCTTGCTGCTTCTCTTGCTCTGCACGAAGTTATTGATTTTTCAATTATTATTTTCGATGTTTTCGGGTTTTCTTCTAAAAAATTTTGTAATTTTTCCGAAACAACATTTTCTGTAAAGGAACGTATATCGGCATTTCCAAGCTTTGTCTTCGTTTGTCCTTCAAATTGCGGATCAAGAAGCTTAATATTAATAATAGCTGTTATACCTTCTCTAACATCTTCCCCCGAAAGATTTTTCTCATTCTCTTTTAAAATGTTATATTTCCTGGCATAATCATTTATAACCTTTGTTATAGCAGACTTAAAGCCTGTAACATGTGTGCCGCCTTCAGTTGTAGGAATATTGTTTGCAAAGCTAAATACATTCTCAACATAAGTATCCGTATATTGCATTGCAATTTCAATCTCCGCATTTTCCTTTTCACCGCTATAATATATTATGTCTTCATGAATTGCATCCTTATTTTGGTTAATATATTGTACAAAGGATACAATCCCTCCTTCATAATGAAGCTCTGTTTCAGTGGGCTCTTCTCCGCGATCATCGACCAATTGTATTTTAAGACCACGGTTTAAAAATGCAAGTTCTCTAAACCTTTTTAGCAATGTTTCATATTCAAAATTTATCTCATCGAATATTTCCGAATCTGCTTTAAATGTTGTCTTTGTTCCTGTGTAATCGGCTTCTCCTACAACTTCAAGCTTCGTTACTGGAACTCCTCTTTCATATCTTTGCCTGTAAAGTTTACCTTCTCTGGCAACCTCGACTACCATCCATTCCGACAATGCGTTAACAACAGAAGCACCAACACCGTGTAGGCCACCTGAAACCTTGTACCCATCTCCTCCGAATTTTCCACCTGCATGTAAAATGGTATGCACAACTTCAACTGTAGAAATACCCATTTTCTTGTTAATTCCCACAGGAATCCCACGACCGTTATCAATATTTGTTATACTGTTATCTTTATTAATAATAACTCTAATACAGTCACAATATCCCGCAAGGGCTTCATCTATACTGTTATCCATAATTTCATAAACAATATGGTGAAGACCTCTTAACGATGTTGTCCCTATATACATTCCAGGCCGTTTGCGTACTGCTTCCAAGCCTTCGAGAACTTGTATCTGCTCATCTCCGTAATATTTCTCTTGTTTTGCTGGTATTTTCATTTTTCCCTCCACTTTTTATCGTTTGTCTCGGTCAAACTGTTTCAATAAAAAATTCCGTTTATTTAATGTGTTTGTTGATATTGGAGACAGATATACCCTGCTTTTACTTTTTTCCTGAACTATTACAAAAGACTTTGGCATCTCGTTCTCTACAACATTTATTATAAAGCCTTCCTCTTCGGAAATTTTTAAAAAGTTTCTTGTATCCTGTGATATTGTTGATTTTTCCATATCCATAATTGCAATTACGTCTTTTACAGAAACAACGCAATCGCCGCCTAAATGTAAAAACATCTTATCACCTTTTCCTTACCCATTTTACCCAAACGATAATTTTTCGTCAATAATTGCTTTGTGAGAAAGTTTGTTTATTTATCGCTATTGTTACTTTTAACACCCTCTATATTTTGAGATATAGCTATGAAGGATGAATAACCTCGCCATTCTTAATTTTAATATATGATATATCCTTTCCTGATTTTGAAAACTTCGTTTTTTCTGTTGTTGTTATTATAGTTTGCTTTCCATTTATTATATCAAACAGGTATTTCTGCCGCTTCTCATCAAGCTCAGACATAACATCATCAAGAAGAAGCAAAGGCATTCTTTCTGTTCTTCTTTCTATTTCTTCTAATATGGCAATATTTAAAGCAAGAGCAACCGATCGCTGTTGCCCCTGTGAGCAGTATATCCTTGAATTTTTTTTATTAACGTCTATCTCCAGATCATCACGGTGCGGTCCATATAGGCAATTTCCTTGTTCAATCTCTCTTTCTATGTTTTCATTTAGTGTATTAAACATGCATTCTTGGACATTGTCCGTTTCTACAATTGGTGTTTTGTATTTTAATGCAACATTTTCGCTTCCATCCGATATTCCAAGTAAAAGCCTGTTCATGCTTATTTCCAAGCTTTCAATTAACTTATGTCTTTCTTCAATTATTGCAGCTCCAATCTTTGCTTGACTTTCATTCCATACATTAAGCAAATCTGGTTTTTGCTTTTTCATTTGTATCTGCTTTAACAAAATATTTTTATTTTTAATAATTCTGTTATATTTTTGCAAATTCAACAAATATCTTTTATTTACAAGGCATAATACAATGTCAATTAATTTTCTTCTTTCCCCCGGTGATCCCTTTACCGATAGAAGACTCTCCGGTGCAAATAACACAGCCGGTATTATTCCTAACAAATCAGACATTCTTTCTTTCTTTATTTCATTTACAAATAGCTCTTTTCTCTTTCCCTTTTCGTATTTTATTTCTATATTTTGTATGTAATTATTATCTTCAAACTCAAGCAGTAAATTAAAAAATTGTTCTCCATACATAACCAATTCATTCATATTACTTGTTCTATGAGATTTTCCTGTTGCAAACAAGTACAAAGCTTCAACTATGTTCGTTTTTCCTTGGGCATTATCTCCATAAATAAGACTAATACCTTTTGAAAAATAAACATCTTCATCTTTGTAATTTCTAAAATTCTTAAGGTGAAGTCGTTTTATCTCCATCCAAATCACCATCCTGACGGATAAGATAATCACAACTTTTGAAAGAAACAATATCTCCATCCCTCAATTTTCTACCTCTTCTTGTTTCTTTTTCACCATTTACCTTTGCTTCTGCATTTAATATTAATATCTTTGCTTCACCTCCAGATTGACATAACTGAGCTAATTTAAAAAACTGCTCAAGCTTAATATATGGTGTATTTATTTTTACAGTTTTCATTTATCTCTCCTTTTTATCAAGAAACCAAGACCCCCCAATTCTATAAGTGGCGGATTCCGATTCTACACTTCAGGTGGAGTAGAGTCTCCATCTGAAGCCCATAGGCGTATTTTACAAGTAAAAACGCTTGATGTTCAGCTTTGCTGAACGAGTTCACCGGAAGAAATTGAAAGAATATCCGCATTAATTTACTTGACTCTTACAGGTAAAACCATAAATATAAATCTTTCTCCTTCAACCGGTTTAATAACACTTGGACCTATTGAAGAGCTGAAAGAAAGTTTAATTTTTTCTTCGTCTATTACCTTCAGTGAATCTAAAAGATATCTTGGGTTAAAACTAATAGTCATGTCCCCTCCATCAATTTCAACATCAAGCTCTTCTTTTGAAATCCCTATTTCCGCACTTGAAGTAATCATTAACTTGTCATCGGTTATAGCAAATTTAACGGGGTATCTTTTATCATCATTTGTTATAAGTGATGCTCTTTCAATACTGCTTATAAGCTCTTTTGTATCGACAGTTATAACCGTTTCAAATTGCTCCGGTATGAAATTTCTGTAATTCATGTATTCACCGTTTAGCAGCTTTGATAATATCCTGCACCCATTCATTTCAAACAAAGCCTGGTTCTCAGACAAAGTAATTTTTATTTCATCTTCTATTTGTTCAAGTATTTTGTGTATTTCATTAAGATTTTTTCCTGGAATTACAGCATTAAATTCCACATTTTCTTTTATTAAAACTCTTGCGATGGCAAGCCTGAAGCCATCCAGTGAAACCATGGTAAATTCTCCATCTTTAACTTCAATGAGAGATCCGGTTAAAATTTTTCGGTTCTCGTCCGTACTAATTGCATATAGTGTTTTCTTTATCATGTCCTTTAACAATACCTGAGGTATGTTAACCTTTTTCTCTTCTTCTATTTCTGGAAGCATAGGGAATCCACCCGATGCCATTCCTTTTATCTCAAAATATGAATTTCCGCATTCTATAATTGTATTAAAATTATCTTTTACTTCAAAGAAAACTTCACTGTCCGGAAGCTTTCTAATAATGTCACCGAATATTCTTGAATTTAAAACAATGGATCCTTCTTCCATAATATCGCCATTTATTGAGTATTCTATTCCAAGGTCAAAGCTGTTTCCTATAAGCCTAACCTTTTCCTTTGATTCAATGTATATACCTTCCAGTATTGGCAGAGTTGCTTTTGCCATAACAGCTTTTTGCACTGTTGATATGGCTTCGTTTAAATCATTTTTAGAACAAACAAATTTCATGTTCTAAACCTCCCCTTTTATTAATATATTATTATATAAAATAATCATCATAGTAATAAGTGTTGTTAAGTCTGTTGAAAACTGTCTTAAACAAAGTAATTTTAGGGTTTATGCCTGTTATAAATTCTGTGTATAACTTGTACTTTTTATCAACAGATTATTTTTTTATTAATTTTTTCAGGTTGTCCACAATTAAAAAACAACTTGTCCACAGGACTTTGTTGAAGAATAAAAGGTAATATTTTTATACTCAACATTCCTACAGTGTTTTGGACGCATGCCATAACAGCAAACTACCGACATCTTTGCTTTATCATACAGATATCGGTTAACACATCAGTGTCTTAAAAATCCTAAAAAGCATAGTTGATAATTTCTAACTCTACATATGTAATTATTTCCCGGTTATATTTTTTTTCATTTCACTAATTGCTCTTCTGACTTCAGTGTTATTCTGCAGTTCATCATGTATTTTTTCACAAGCATGTAAAACTGTAGTGTGATCCCTACCCCCAAATGCTTTTCCGATCTTTGGCAAAGATAAATCGGTCAGTTCTCTGCATAAAAACATGGCTAATTGCCTTGGATATGTAATATCACGGGATCTTTTTTTACCTAATAAATGCTCAGGATTAATATTAAAATAACGTCCTACAATTTTCATTATTGCAGTAGGGTTTATTTCCTTTGCGTTGGCGCTTGTAATCATTTGCTTTAAGCATTCCTGGGTAAGCTCCACGGTTAATGGACTGTTTATAAGAGAGGCATAAGCAACAACGCGATTTAAGGCTCCTTCTAATTCCCTTATATTTGAAACAATATTATCAGCAATATAAAAATGCACATCATCAGGCACATTAAACTTTTCAAGCTGGGCTTTCTTTTGCAAAATTGCGATCCTTGTCTCAATGTCTGGTGCTTGAATGTCCGCCAAAAGACCCCATTCAAACCGGGAACGGAGCCTTTCTTCAAGAGTTATTATATCTTTTGGAGCTTTATCACTGGATATAATTATCTGCTTTTGTGCTTCGTATAGTGCGTTAAAGGTATGGAAAAATTCTTCCTGGGTTCTTTCCTTTCCGATAATAAATTGTATATCATCAATAAGCAAAACATCAATGTTTCGATATTTATTGCGGAATTCTTCGTTTTTACTATCTCTTATGGAATTAATAAGCTCATTTGTAAATTTTTCCGAAGTAACATACAAAACTCTTGCATCGGGGTTTTGTTCAAGAATATAGTGGCCTATAGCATGCATTAAATGCGTTTTGCCAAGACCAACTCCTCCATAAAGAAAAAAAGGATTATATCTTTTTGCGGGAAATTCAGCAACCGCAACAGCACCGGCATGGGCGAACTGATTTCCATTTCCACGCACAAATGTGTCAAATGTGTATTTGGGGTTTAAAATAGAAGAATGGGCGTTTGGATTTTCTTCAGAAGAATTAGGGGTACTATTGACATCTTTAAATACTACTTCTACTGTGTATTCTTTATTTGTAACAGTTTTAACAGCATTAGCTATTAAAGTAAGATATCGACTTTTTAAAATATCCCTGTTAAACTCGGAGGGAGCTTCTAAGGTAAAAGTATCGTTTTTTATATTTAAAGGCTTAACGGTTTTAATCCATGTGTCGAGGCTTATTTTTGTCAGCTCGCCATCTAAGAGCTCCTCTGTTCTATTCCAAATTTCTTGTGCTGATAACAACATTTTTTCTCCTCCGAGTACAATTTTCTGTACATTTAACTATATCAAACTTCAAAGCATGTTTCAATAAAATGATTAAAGCAAAAAGGACAAAAAATCGTATTACAACATATAGTATATTCTACATGTGGATAGGTCAAAATGTAGTAATGACTTGAAAAAATCAAGATATTCTTGTAGAATGTATTGACGTATTTTATTTAGTTCATATATAATAGGTCTGGTGCCTTTACACTGATGTAATTAAATGGTGTCAATTGCAATAGAATTCTGATGGGAGGTGCGACAAAAATGATTAGAACCTATCAGCCTAAAAAAAGGCAAAGAAAAGTTGAACATGGCTTCCGGAAAAGAATGAAGACTAAAAATGGTAGAAAAGTCTTAAGAAGAAGAAGACTTAAAGGAAGAAGTAAATTAACTGCATAAGACCGCAGATATGTGGTCTTTTTTTCATTGCATATGAGAGCATTATGCAATGTTACCTTTTCATTGTATAGTAAAGTATACTCCTGCAATGAAAAGGGGATTGCATCGGGGACACCCCTTTGCTGATTTAATAAGGGTGCTCAGATTGTTAAGCATCCTTTAGAGGTGAAAGAAAATCCCGGAGCAGGCAAAACGAATGAGTAAAATTTACAAAATAAAAGAAAATCGGGAATTCCAACGAATATACCGTAAAGGTCGATATGCAGTCTCAAAGAGTTTGGCTGTTTATTTGCAGCCAAACTCTTTGCAAAAGAACAGAATTGGTATTACTGCAAGCAAAAAATACGGTAATAGTGTTAAACGAAACCGTATTCGCAGGCTTATTAAAGAAAGCTGGCTTTTATTACAGGATAAGCTCAATTGTGGGTACGATTTTGTTATTGTAGCGAGGAAGCAGGAAAACACTGAAAACCCAATGCTTAAGCATATTCATAAAGAAATGCTTTATTTAATGAAAAAACTGAATGTTTTAAACAGGAATTTAAAATGACAAAGGTTTTATTATGGCTCATACAAATATATCGTAAGTTTATTTCTCCGCTTAAGGGAAAGGGTACTTGCAGGTTTTATCCCACCTGTTCTGCTTATGCTTATGACGCCATAAGAATATACGGACCGTTTAAGGGGACGTTTCTTTCATTGAAAAGGATATTAAAATGCCATCCTTTTCATAAGGGAGGATATGATCCCATAGAACGGAGAGGAGAATAAGAATGTTTGACTTTATTGCTAAATTACTTGGTCCCGTGCTTCATTTTATTTATGAAACGATTGCTTTTCATAATTATGGACTATCACTTATTTTATTTACGGTTTTAATTAAAGCCGCACTTTTTCCCTTAACAGTAAAACAATTAAAGTCTACCGCAAAAATGCAGGAGATACAGCCGGAAGTTACTAAACTACAGCAGAGATATAAAAATGATAAGGAAAAGCTGAACCAGGAAACGATGAAGCTTTACCAGGATAAAGGAGTCAACCCGATGGGTGGGTGCTTACCGATGTTAGTTCAGCTTCCTATATTGTTTTCTCTTTACTATGTAATAAGAATGCCACTTACATACATGTATGGGTGGACAAAGGAAGCTATAGGTAATTTTATAATTAAGGTTATGTCGGTTCTGCCAAATGTTTTTCCACTAAACTTGAATCCTTTCATAAAAGATTTTGATGCTATAAAAGGTGATCCCTTGCAGGTTGCAGAGCTTTTTAAAAGAAATCCTTACACTGAAATTAATCTTGTAGGTGCTATAAATGATATGCCTTCGATAATTGATGGTGGAGAGAAAATTATAAATCTTAACTTTTTGGGAATATTTAATCTTGGTGTAAGACCAACATATGATTTCAAGCTTATTTCAGAAAATCCGGGTCTTTATATACCTGCTTTGGTTTTGGTGATAATTGCAGTAGCATCCACATATTTTTCAACTAAAATTTCTATGGCAAAAAGCCAAGCAGCAAATAGCGGCTCACAAGTAAATCAAACCAACAAAACGATGATGCTTATGGGTCCCTTTATGACGCTCTTTATAAGCTTTCAGGCACCTTTAGGACTGTCTCTTTATTGGACAATAAGCAATTTAACTCAGATTGCACAACAAATTTTTACTGATAAATATATAAATAAGAAAAAAAAGGAGGGAGAATAATTGTCCCAATACATTGAAAAAGAAGGAAAGACCGTTGAATCCGCCATTAATGAAGCCTTGATGGAATTGGATATTGATATGGAAGACGCTGACATTGAGATTATTGATGAAGGAAACAAAGGCTTGTTTGGGCTGATAGGCGGAAGAAGTGCAGTTGTACGCGTATATAAAAGGGCAAATTACGAAGAAATAGTCAGAAACTTTTTAACACCAATTTTATCAGCAATGGGAGTAGATGAAGATATATCAATTGATCTGGATGATGACAATAACCTTACCGTAAGGTTGTCTGCTGAAAACATTGGAATTGTTATTGGACGAAGGGGAGAAACTCTTGATGCACTGCAGTATCTATTAGGGCTTGCAGTAAATAAATACAGTGATAATTTTATGCGTGTTATATTGGACGTGGGCAACTATCGGGAAAAGCGTGAAGAAACGCTGGAAAGGCTTGCAAAAAGGCTTGCCGACAAGGTTTCAAAAACAAGAAGGAATATGACATTAGAGCCTATGAATCCATATGAAAGAAGAATAATCCATGCTACTCTTCAGGACTTTAGTTCAATTGAAACCTATAGCATAGGAGATGAACCAAACAGAAAGGTTGTTATAAAATATAAAGGTCATCGAAACAGCTACGCAAAAGAGTAGGGGTGTAGAGATTGATACACGCATCATTTGTTTTGCATGGTCAAAACAGACACATGTGGGAAGTGAACTCGTTCAGCAAAGCTGAACATCAAGCGTTTTTACTTGTAAAATACGCCTATGGGCTTCAGATGGAGACTCTACTCCACCTGAAGTGTAGAATCGGAACCCGCCACTACGTGTTTTTAGCCCACCGGGCTAAAATACACTTCATTAATAAGTGGCTTTTAAGCCACTTATAGAAGTGGGGATCTTGGTTTTTTGATAAATTGAGAAAGAAACGATTGGCGAATATTAACGAATGATTAACTTCTTTTTCAATTTTAATAGTAAGAGAAAATCTTGATTTAGAAAAAGAATATATAAATGGCTTGTATCAATAAAAGCGGACGATGGAAAATCCATTGTCCATTTTTATCATAAATAAGTCAGAAGGCTCCCTCTTATAAACTACCTTATTCATAACGTTGAATGTGTAGGCGGGAGATGAATGATCAGATTAGGTGAGTAAATGGCAGAGTTTGATACTATTGCAGCAATATCAACTGCTGTAGGAAATTCAGGTATCTCAATTATAAGAATAAGCGGTCCTAACGCTTTTTCGGCTGCGGATCGGGTTTTTAAAGGAAAGGGCAGCTTTCAAAGTTATAAGTCTCATACGGTTCACTATGGGAAAATAATTGATCCCAAAACTAATATCATAATTGATGAAGTTTTAATTATAAAAATGGCAGCGCCCAAAACCTATACCCGAGAGGACATTGTTGAAATAAACTGCCATGGTGGTTATGTTACTGCTTCAAAAATACTCGATATTCTTTACAGGCAGGAAATACGCCCAGCAGAAGCAGGAGAATTTACAAAAAGAGCATTTATAAACGGAAGAATTGATCTTGCTCAGGCTGAAGCGGTTATGGATTTAATAAGTTCCAGAACCGAAAAAAGCTCAAACATAGCTCTATCTCAGCTGGAAGGTAAATTATCTGTCGAGGTAAATAAGCTGCGGCAAAGTCTTGTGGAAATGCTTGCGGAAATTGAGGTTAATTTAGATTATCCGGAGTATGATTTTGAAGAGATTACTTCAGAAAAGTGCTCAACAAAGCTTGAATTAATAAAAAAAGAGCTCGAAAAGCTTATAATAAGCTTTAGCTTCGGGAAAATTCTAAGAGAGGGAATGGAGGTAGCGATTATCGGGAAACCAAATGCCGGTAAATCCTCTCTTCTTAACAGGCTCTCGCGCAAGAACCGGGCTATTGTTACCGAAATACCCGGCACCACCAGAGACATTCTTGAGGAATATGTGAACATTCTTGGCTTGCCTATAAAGCTTATTGATACCGCAGGCCTTAGAGAAACGGAAGACAGGGTTGAAAAAATTGGCGTGGAAAAAGCCCTTGAGGTTATAAATTCAGCAGACCTTATTCTATTTATTCTTGATGCAAACAGCGGTTTTGAAAAAGAAGACAGAGATATTTTAGAGAAGGTCAAAAATTTCAGCAATAAAACAATGTTTGTGGTAAATAAAACGGATGCAACGGATCCGGAGAAATTTAATGAGATAAAGACTGAAATACCGGAATGCCTTGAAACATCAGTGCTTGAGGATTCAGGCATAAACACTCTTGAAAGCGAAATTTACCGATTTGCCAATAAAAGTGAGACCGACATGGATAATCAAGTTCTTGTTACAAACGCAAGGCACAAAATGCTTCTTACCGATGCACTGAAAGGCATCAACACCGCGCTTTCAGCCATTAGCGCAGGAATGACACTGGATATTATATCAATGGATATTAAAAGTGCAGCCGATAAGCTTGGGGAAATAACAGGGCATATGGTTTCAGAGGAAGTTGTGCTTAATATATTCCAGCGATTTTGTGTTGGGAAATAGTAAAAATGCATAAAGTGGTTTTTTAATGCAAATAAATTTTACATTAAAATTTCCCTCGGAGAGTTTTTTGGAATTGTTTTTATTTTATGCGAGTAGTTTAAAAATGAAAATATGCTATATGAGCTATATTTGACCTTTTAACAGCAACTTTATAGTAACGCTCTAATAAGGTTATCTCCCAGAAAGTCACGAAGTGACTTTCTGATAAAAATTAAAAAAGTGAAGAGACTTTAAATAGAGAGGAAATAATGGGAAATACATTTGAAGAATACGATGTTATAGTGGTTGGAGCCGGCCATGCAGGTTGCGAGGCTGCTCTTGCAGCTGCCAGAATGGGGGCTAAGACAGCTATTTTTTCAATGAATTTGGATAGCATTGCAAACATGCCCTGTAATCCAAGCATTGGGGGAACTGCAAAGGGTCACCTTGTAAGGGAAATTGACGCATTGGGAGGCGAAATGGGCCGATGTGCGGACAAAACCCTTATTCAGTCGCGAACTCTTAACACCACAAAAGGTCCTGCAGTCTTTTCACTGAGAGCGCAGATGGACAGAAGATCATATCAGCGCGAAATGAAGCATACATTAGAGCTTCAGGGAAATCTCCACCTGCGCCAAGAGGAAATTACAGAGCTTTTAACAGAGGGTAGAAAAATAATCGGTGTGACAACGCATATAGGAATCACATACCCATGCAAGATTGTCATTTTAACAACAGGAACCTTTTTACAAGGCAGAATTATTATCGGTGATGTTTCATATAGCAGTGGTCCAGATGGGCTTTTCCCCTCAAATAAGCTGTCGGATAGCTTAAAAAGCTTGGGTATTGAATTACTAAGGTTTAAAACAGGAACACCTGCCAGAATCAATCGTAAAAGCGTGGATTTTTCCAAAATGACAGAGCAACCAGGCGATAATCCCATAGTCCCATTCTCTTTTGAACATGAAACCATCGACAGGGAACAAGTATCCTGTTATCTTACCTATACAACTGAGAAAACACATAATATAATCCGTGAAAATTTGCATCGATCACCATTGTACAGTGGTACAATTGAGGGAATTGGCCCCAGATATTGCCCGTCTGTAGAAGACAAGGTCGTTCGTTTTGCCGATAAGGAGAGGCATCAGGTGTTTATTGAACCAATGGGTCTTGACACGGAAGAGGTGTATTTGCAGGGCTTTTCTACAAGTATGCCTGTTGATGTCCAGCATGAAATGATAAGAAGCCTGCCGGGGCTTGAAAATGCTCAGGTCATGAGAAATGCATACGCAATAGAGTATGACTGCATAAACCCGCTGGTCTTAAAACCATCTCTTGAGTTTAAAGAATTTGACGGTTTGTTTTCCGCAGGGCAAATTAACGGCAGCTCCGGTTATGAAGAAGCGGCAGCTCAAGGACTGATTGCCGGCATTAACTCTGTTTTAAAAATAAAAGGCAAAAATCCTCTTATCCTTGACAGATCCCAAGCATACATCGGTGTTCTTATTGATGATCTGGTCACAAAGGGTACAAAAGAGCCATACCGCATGATGACATCAAGAGCGGAATACCGGCTGCATTTAAGGCAGGACAATGCCGACAGTCGCTTAACTCCCAAGGGCTACGAGCTTGGGCTTATAAATGAGAACCGCTATCAGAGCTTTTTGGAAAAACAACGCATTATTGACCAGGAAATACAAAGACTTAAGCAAAAAAACATACCACCCTCTGACGCTGTAAACAGCTTTTTAGATAAGCACGGAAGCACGCAAATAAAAAGCGGCGTTAAGCTTAGTGAGCTTTTAAAAAGACCTGAATTAACCTATGAAGCATTAAAAGAAATAGATAATGAAAGGCAGGGGCTGCCTGATGCCGTTACGGAGCAGGTTTCCATATCCATAAAATATGAAGGATATATTGCTAAGCAGATGCAACAGATTGAGCAGTTTAAAAAGATGGAGAAAAAACTTATTCCGGAGGATATCGATTATAACGACATAAGCGGTCTCCGTATTGAGGCGAAGCAAAAGCTTTCAGCTCAAAGACCGGTTTCCTTAGGTCAGGCATCCAGAATATCCGGTGTGTCTCCGGCTGATATTTCTGTATTAGTTATTTATTTGAATGCAAGAGGCAAAAGGAGCAATAAGGATGACGGATGATAACATTAAGCTTCTAGAAGACGGTGCAAATGCTTTGGGGATAAACATCACCGAAGAAGCAAAATTTAGCTTTGATAACTATTACAAGAAGCTTATAACGTGGAATGAGCGTGTTAATCTTACAGCTATAACCGACGAACGCGACGTAGTGATAAAGCATTTTATTGACTCTCTTACTTTAGTAAAATATCTACCGATCAGCGCAAAAAGCATGATTGATGTTGGAACCGGCGCTGGTTTTCCGGGCATTCCGGTAAAAATGATAAGAGGAGATCTTTTATTAACCCTTTTAGATTCCTTAGAGAAAAGAGTCCGGTTTTTAAATGAGGTTATTATGGAAAGCTCTTTAACCGATGTAAGCGTAAAACACGGGCGAGCTGAGGATCTTGCCCGGGATCCGCTGCATAGGGAAAGATATGATGTTGGAACCGCAAGAGCGGTGGCATCGCTTTCTGTTCTAAGCGAATATATTCTACCCTTTGTAAAGCCGGGCGGGGTTTTTGCTGCAATGAAGGGTAGTGAAATTCAAAAGGAGTTGAATGAGGCAACAAAAGCAATTTCTGTGCTTGGCGGGAAAGTAGAGTCCGTAGAAAAATTTTCCTTACCCTTTGATAATATAGAACGGCATATTATTTTAATAAAAAAGATTCGACAAACACCGACACAATATCCGAGGAAAAGTGGAAAACCAGCAAAATCCCCTATATCATAGTCCCGAAATCCTTTGTTTTCAGGGGTTTTATGCGATCGATTCATGTTTAAAAAAAAAGGAATCAAAAAGACAACGGCGAATATTTACAGAGATAAGCAAACATCAACTTTTGTTATACCTCTAGCAAAAGAAAAATAATAAGGAAGGTGCCGTTATGACATTACAGGAAAGATTCCTATTCAGTAAACCAGAGAAAAAAACAGATCGAAAAGGCGACCAGAAAAAAATTACTTACATCCCATTAGAGAAAATAAGACCTAATCCATACCAGCCCAGACGCAATTTTGAAAATGGTGCACTGGAAGAGCTTTGTGGCTCTATCAAAGAATATGGCGTTATTCAACCTATTAATGTACGCAAAACACCGGGTTCTGGAAATCAATACGAGCTTGTTGCAGGTGAAAGGCGGCTTAGGGCGTCTATTATGGCAGGGCTTAAGGAAATTCCGGCAATTATCATTGATGTTAATGAAGACGATTTGGCTATATTGGCTTTAATTGAGAATTTGCAGCGCGAAGACTTAAGCTATATGGAGGAAGCAGAAGGTTATCAAAACCTTATAAGGGATCATGGACTTACTCAGGAGGAATTGGCTCAAAAAATCGGGAAAAGCCAATCAACAATTGCAAATAAAATAAGGCTTTTAAAGCTGCCACCAATGGTAAAAAAAATGCTTGCGGATCACCATCTGACCGAAAGACATGCCAGAGCGCTTTTAAAGCTGCATGATGAGCAAATGCAGCTTAAGATTCTACAAAAGGTTTGTGAAAAAGAGCTTAATGTAAAGAAAACTGAAGACCTTGTTCAAAAGGTTTTAGATAAATATGTAGATCCAAGCATGTATGAGAACGGAAAACGTCTCACCCGTTCAATTAAGGATATAAGAATTTTTGTAAACACCATACGTCAAGCCATCGATGTGATGAAAAAATCCGGTGTAAACGCTAAAGCTGCGCAGATTGATAGGGGCGAGTTTGTTGAGTTTATTGTAAGAATTCCAAAAAAAGAACGAACCATGCCAAAAGCCCAATAATTAAAAACCCATAGACATGTTAAAAATTCGATAAGTAGGTGTACAAGATAGAGACAGGGGGAACCAAAAAACTTCCGCATAATAGCGGGAGTTTTTTTGGTCCCATGGTAAACTGTATAGCCATTAGAATTTGAAAGGTGTGGACAGATTGTAAAAACTTTATTACAATATATAAGGGTTGATTTTACTGCATTAACTTATAAAGCATCGCTTTTCATGAGTAAAAAACCTCTGTATCAATATTTTATCTATGAAATACGAGCTTTTTAATATATTGCTCGGAGCGCATTGGTTGGTTCGCTCCTGCATTGGCGTACAATTTGCGCAAGCGCTCATTGAATCAGTAGTATGAGTTCTTGCAGTGATATCAAGCGTTCAGTAGTTAGAAGGGAGTTCTTAAGCATGCCAGATAATAACAATCACACACCGGAGGAATCATTCGATAACAATATCATCCCGGTTGATATAGAAGCGGAGATGAAGCAGTCTTTTATTGATTATGCCATGAGTGTCATAATCGACAGAGCATTGCCGGATGTCCGGGACGGGCTTAAGCCTGTTCACCGCAGAATTTTATATACCATGCATATTTCCGGTTTCACACCGGACAAACCACACAGAAAATCTGTTGCGACCGTTGGTGAAGCGCTGAAAAGCTTTCATCCTCACGGTGACGCAGCCGTATACGATACCCTTGTACGTATGGCGCAGGATTTTTCATTAAGATATCCCCTTGTGGACGGGCATGGCAATTTTGGCTCAGTTGACGGTGATGCCCCTGCTGCGATGAGATATACGGAAGCAAGAATGGCGAAAATTTCCGTTGAAATGCTTCGGGATATTAATAAGGATGCAGTTGATTTCAAGCCGAACTTTGATGACCATGAAGTGGAGCCGGTCGTTCTTCCGTCCAGATTTCCCAATTTGCTGGTCAATGGTTCTTCGGGAATTGCTGTTGGTATGGCCACAAATATTCCTCCCCACAATCTTACCGAAACCATTAACGGTATAATACAAACAATTGATAACCCGGACATTGATGTTTCAGAACTAAATGAGTATATAAAGGGTCCGGACTTTCCCACGGGTGGAATCATATTAGGTAAAAAAGGAATAAGGGATGCTTATTCCACCGGAAAGGGAAGGATTGTTGTTCGAGCTGTAACCGACATAGAATCTTACGGTTCTAATCGTCAGCGCATTGTCGTTACAGAGCTGCCTTACCAGGTAAATAAAGCAAGGCTGTTAGAGAAGATCGCCAACCTTGTAAAGGAAAAAAGAATTGATGGCATTTCAGATCTACGGGACGAATCAGACAGGCGTGGAATGCGCATGGTTATTGAGCTCAAAAGGGATGCCAATGCCAATGTGGTGCTAAATCAATTATTTAAGAACACCCAGCTGCAGGATTCGTTTAATGTTAATATGCTGGCAGTTGTTGAAGGTCCTGATGGCAAGTTTGAGCCAAAGGTAGTCACACTGAAGGATGCAATAAGATATTATATTCTTCATCAGGAAGAAGTAATCCGTCGCAGAACTAAATATGACCTTGAAAAAGCAGAAGCCAGAGCTCATATTTTAGAAGGCTTAAAAATAGCTATTGACAATTTGGACGAGATTATCAGCATAATCCGCCATTCCCACACCGAGGCTCAGGCTAAGGAAAAAATGATGGAGCGCTTTAACCTTAGCGATAAACAATCCCAAGCCATTGTGGACATGCGTCTTGGTCGCCTTACAGGCTTAGAGCGTGAAAAGCTTGAAGCCGAGTATCAGGAAGTGCTTGCAAAAATCGCTTGGTTTAGGGATATACTTTCAAAACCGGAGCTTGTTGATAATATTATTAAGGAAGAGCTTACTGACATAAAGAATCGATATGGCGATGAGAGGCGCACAAAGATAACCTTTGACGCCGATGATATCGATATGGAGGATCTTATCCAGGAAGAGGATATTGTTATAACGCTCACCCATTTCGGATATATAAAAAGAACCTCTGCAGATGCATATAAGAGCCAGAAGCGTGGAGGAAAGGGTGTCACAGGTCTCACAACCAGGGAAGACGACTTTGTCACCGATATATACACAACAACAACACATAACTATATTCTATTCTTTACGAATATGGGCAAAGTATATAAGCTCCGGGCATGGAATATACCTGAAGCCGGAAGACAAGCCAAAGGCACAGCTATTGTAAATCTTCTTGAGCTAGATCCAGACGAAAAGATAAACGCTGTCATCACAATCACCGGTCAAGAAGAAGACATGCATCTGTTTATGGCGACACGGAAGGGTATAGTTAAAAAAACGCCTCTTGAGCAATATGCAAATATCCGCCGAAGCGGTCTTTTGGCTGTAACCCTTAAGGAAGATGACGAGCTCATAGAGACACGTTTAACCGATGGCACACGCGATATTCTTCTTATAACTAAAAACGGTATGTCCATACGCTTTAATGAAAAGGATGTCAGACCCACGGGCAGAACATCCCAAGGCGTTATCGGAATCAGGCTTGATGAAGGCGACGAATTGATTTCCATGCTCAGATTCAAAGAGGATACATCCCTTTTGGTTGTTACCGAAAATGGTTTTGGAAAACGCACTGAGCTGGAAGAGTATAAGGTTCAAACCCGAGGCGGCAAGGGAATCCTTACTTATAGGGTTACGGAAAAAACAGGGGTTCTTGTCGGTGCCAAGCTTGTTGATGAAGAGGATGACATAATGCTTATCAACACCGACAGCAATATTATAAGAATGCATGTTGACGAAATAACAGTATTAAGCCGTGTAACCCAAGGCGTTACCCTAATGCGAAGCAACGATGGCAATAAGGTTGTAGCAATAGCGCGCATCACGAATGAAGATGAAGACAACGACAGCGATAATGACAATGAAGATAGCGACAACAATT
>DAIPML010000014.1:20113-22359 GCA_036768735.1 Clostridiales bacterium
AGCGATAACAATGCCAATGTTGATAGCGTTAGCAATGACAACGACAATGAATAATAGCATAAACAAACGCACATAAAACACGAAGAAGCACCTGTCCATCTACAATCTGGACAGGTGCTTTTGTCAAATTATATGGAAACAGAAGAATTAGCGAGAAATAATAAGTTATTTTAACCAGACGGGTGTTATTCGGGTCTAATGGTCAAGGATAGTCAAAATCAAAACTTGATCTCAACAAGAATATCCTATAAAATAGTAGCAGAAGGTCAAAGATAGTCAAAGATTAAGATGTAAAAAATATATGGAGGTGTTTTTATGTTCGGATTAGTACCATTTGTAAGACGAAATACTGATTTAGACAAAAGAGATGACTTTTGGGGTGTAGACAGATTTATTGATGATTTCTTTAAAATTCCCGTTTTTAAAGGGTTTGATGACACCACTCTAAGAGCAGATATACGCGAGACAGACAAGGAGTGGCTTATTGATGCAGAGCTTCCCGGCGTGGACAAAAAGGATATTGAAATTGACTTAAATGATGGCTGCTTAACAATTTCTGCAACACAGAACCAGGAAGTAAACGAGGAAAAGGAAAATTACATCAGAAGAGAACGCAAATACGGCAGCTATAAGAGAAGCTTCTATGTTGACAACATTAAAGAAGACGACATCAAGGCTACCTATAAGGATGGCATTCTTTCTTTGGCATTACCAAAAGCAGAACCTGATAAAAAGAAGAAAGTAAACATTCAAATTCAGTAAGTCACAATAAGCATTTGTATGGAATGAAAGCCGTACAGACGAATATACTACGCCTGTACGGCATAAATTTCAACGATAACTAAACTTAAAGAAACATTTGCAAAAGCATTTGTCAATATCGAAAATTAAATAGTGTACTTGCATAAATGAAAGACATTCCATGTTCCGTACACTATTTGTTAATATATAGAAGAGCCGTTTCAGTTTTACTGAGCGGCTCTTTTTGGCTAAAAAAGCATAGTCTCGAAGACAACTATTAAATTCTTCTATGTTTTTCAGTGAACTGCCCGCTTATCATTGACGGGCTGCTATGAACTCATCAATTTCTGAAATGATGTATCTATCGCCAAATGAGTGCAACACATCGTAAAAAGAGCTGATGTAATCCATTACGCCGTATTCTTTAAACAGGCGCAAAACATCTTGACCTTTCATGTCGTGCAAATATTTGTATCTTTCTATACAGAACGCTTTAAACTTAACGACTTCGTTCATCAACTTTCCACTCCCATTCAATATTAAGGAAGCATTAAACGGCCTGTTTTGACTTCATCTTGATAAAGCTCAAACAATTTTGGTACACTATATGTCCAAACTTTTGTCTCCTCATTTTCAAGCGCGGAATATAGTTCGGAACTATACAGTTTATCAAACGCTATGTCTTCACTGACATTGGTTTCCTCAATTATTTTATTAACGAGCCCACCAACAACAACCGGGAGGATAACGGCAAACTTATTTTTGTCCATGTGAATTTCCTCCAATCTCAGTGTGCAAGATATATCGACAATAACTCAAGGATTTTTCGGTGTGAAACAAAATTTGGTTATATAACTCACGAACCCTTAATTCTATGATCGCAGCTTCTTTGGAAAGCACTCCTTGCTCATACAACACAACCACCGTATATACCTGATCATCCGCAACAGGGCCAATTGCGATATCATAAGGCATTATTGGTGTTTTACCACTTCTATTCAAGCAAACAAACTCAAGCCATGCTTCGTCAGGTTTGTCAAAGTAAATGACAGAGAGCTCTTTACTTGCGGATTCTATGTCAAACTCGTATTTTGTGATAAAATGATTGTTCATCTTGCGTTTCGCTGCAACACTATGCGACCAACGCTCAGCTTGCTCCTGATTGGAAGTGGTATAAAAACCTTCTCCGAAATCCAGCATGCGTCCGCTTTGAAGGATTTTCGGGGTTTGAACCGGTACGGTACTTCCGTGGTAGACAATCATATTCTCACCTCCAAGACTTTTTACATGAAGAATAGCCCCTCGCCATCATATATAACATTATAACCAACGCACATTAATAAGTAAATGAAAATGCGGTAGTTGTATCAAACCTGTATTCAATGCTGCAATATTTAAGTGACTCTCTCGGCAATGTCATTTTTTTTCGTTGACAAATACAGATATATACGGTAAATTAATATTTATGCAGGAATTCTTTAATTATTGTATAAATATTCATTTTG
>DAIPML010000014.1:22459-27517 GCA_036768735.1 Clostridiales bacterium
TTTCATTAATTGCAGTTACATTAATGCTTACCATGATGTTTGCGGGTTGCGCCCAAGAAAGTAAAGGTGTTAAGGTTATTGATATCCAATTAACGCAAGAAGAATATGCTTTCGGAGTTGATAAAAATCAACCGGAGCTTCTTGAAGAGGTAAACAAGTTCATTGGTCAAATAAAAGAGGACGGAACCTTTGAAAAAATAGTTGATACCTATTTTGGTGAAGGAACCCCTACACCTGTTATATCTGCAGCCCTTGATACTTCAAAGGATCAGTTTGTTGTTGCTACAAATGCGGGTTTTGAACCCTTTGAATATATGGAGGGTGACAAATATCTTGGAATAGACATGGAAATTGCCGCACTTTTGGCTGAGCACCTTGGCAAAGAGCTTGTAATCAGCAATATGGATTTTGAAGCTGTATGCCTTTCGGTAGGTCAGAGCAAAGCCGACATCGCCATGGCCGGTCTTACCATAAAAGAGGACAGAAAAGAATATGTAATGTTCTCAGACAAGTATTATGATGCTGCTCAAATGATAATTGTTAAAGCCGGTGACAAAACCTTTGATGACTGCAAAACAAGTGAAGACGTTGAAAAGATTCTTAAAGGCCTACCGAGTGATACAAAAATCGGTGTTCAGACAGGTACTACCGGGCAACTATACGTTGAAGGTGATGCTGATTGGGGCTTTGATGGATACGATGTTAAGTGTATCGGTTACAAATCAGGTGCTTTGGCGGTTCAGGATATGCTAAACGGTAACCTTAGTTATGTTATTATCGATGAAGCTCCCGCACAGTTTATCACAGAGTCAATTAACGAAATGAATTAAATTGACATGCTCACTGAGGCTGGATGGGTTGAAGTTGAATGATGAAAACGAGGTTCATAAGGAAAATGCCAAACTTCGAAATAAGGATAAGCAAACTTTTCACCGTGATACCGTATACACAGTTCATCCAGTTCCTTAGTTATAAAGCATAATTCCATGTTATAAAAATGATGTTAACGTAAAGAAAACATAAAACACGTAAAGGATAAAAATGGGGAATTTTGACAGAAAACTAGCAAAGTTTTGGGAAATATTTTATGACTACAACGGCTATACAAAGGTTCTAACAGGTCTTCAAAATACTTTGTATATTGCTATTGTAGGGCTTGCCATTGGAATTTTAATCGGTACTGTGATAGCGGTAATTGAGGTGTTCCCTAAATACAAAAGGCTACCAAGAATCCTCAACGGGTTCTGCAGCCTTTATGTTGGTTTGTTTAGAGGCTCACCGGTAGTTGTGCAGCTCCTAGTTACATATTACGTTTTTCTGCCGTTGATAGGTGTAAATATGCCCGCACTTAACGTATGCGTTTTGGTGTTTGGCTTAAACAGCGGCGCCTATGTTTCTGAAATCATGCGGGGCGGCATCATGTCCGTAGATCCGGGGCAGATGGAGGCAGGACGCGCGGTGGGACTGTCCTATGGTGTAACTATGATGCAGGTGGTTGTTCCGCAAGCGATAAAAAATATCCTCCCCACCCTCGGAAATGAGTTCATAGCCCTTATTAAGGAAACATCGGTTGTAAGCTTTGTCGGCGCAGCTGATTTGTATGTTGCTTTCAATTATATAGGCACAAACAGCTATGAATTCATGGTTCCGTACCTTGTTATGGCATTGATTTATATTGTGTTGGTTATGATCATCGCATTCCTTGTAAAAACAATGGAAAGGAGCCTTGGAAAAAGTGATAGACGTAATTGATCTGAAAAAGAAATTCGGCAGCCATGAAGTAATTAGAGGTATTACGACTACCATAAAAGAAGGCGAGAAAATCGCCATCGTAGGCCCTTCCGGCAGTGGGAAAAGCACTTTTTTACGCTGCCTTAATTGCTTAGAGGATCCCACAGGCGGATCTATTATATTTGAAGGTGTTGATATTGCTGACATGAAAGTGGATATAAACGTCCACCGCCGCCATATGGGGATGGTTTTTCAGCAGTTCAACCTGTTCAACAACAAAAATGTCATTGAAAATATAATGCTTGCACCAGTGCAAATAGCAATGCAGGATCTCCGCAAGAAAAGGACAAAAAATTTCTTTATAAAAATTATGAACGCTTTTTCTAAAAACAAAATCCCTCTTGCAGAAATCAATAAAACTGCTACCGAAATAAAAGCGGAGGCTAAAGAAAACGCACTACGCCTTCTTAAAAGAATCGGCTTAGAGGATAAAGCGAGCGCCTATCCTTCAACGTTATCCGGCGGACAAAAGCAGAGAATTGCAATAATCCGTGCTCTAGCAATGAATCCGAAGGTTATGTTATTCGACGAACCGACCTCAGCCCTTGATCCCGAAATGGTGGGTGAGGTGCTTGATCTTATCCGGCAGCTTGCCGATAACCGCATGACCATGGTTATAGTAACTCATGAGATGGGCTTTGCAAAAGAAGTGGCAACACGGGTTATGTTTATGGACGAAGGTAAAATATTAGAGGAAAACAGCCCGGCGGAGTTCTTTTCAAGTCCTCAAAACCCTAGAACCATCGAATTTTTGTCGAAAGTACTTTAAGTTATTTTAATATTCATTCACACGAAAGATTAGTCCAGGGTAAATCATAGATTCACACTGGTCGTTCTCATTAAAAGCTTTCGTTTCCGCAATGCCATAGTCTTGGAATCTATAAAGTATCGCATTGCCTCTAAGCGGATCAATGATCCAATATTCTTCAACGCCTGAGTCACGGTAAAGATCCAACTTGGTAAAAATTTCTTTTACCGTATTCCCTGGGGATAGTACCTCGACAAGCAAGCGTGGTATACCCCTATATCTACCGTTCTCGTCGGTATCCTCTTTCCAATTGCAGATAACCAGCAGGTCTGGTTGGACAATGTTTGTGAACTTATTATTTCCTCTACGAAGCAATGTTACATCAAACGGAGATGTAAATACGTCACAAGGTTTTCCCGTTAAATACCGATCCATTTCAACATGAAGCCGCGAAACGACACGTTGATGAAAGACATTAGGGGCTCCTAGCATGTACACTTCACCATCGATATATTCATAACGATTACTAGCCTCTTCATTCATGTTTTTAAACTCTTCATAGGTCATCTGAACTCTACTCAAATTATATGCTTCCATCGCTTCGGCGACACGGCTTGGTTCATAAGCTTTATGCATTGAGGCATCCACATTGAATGCCTGGCGCAAATTAGCTGAATTTTCTATAATTTCATCTTCTTTTGTATGATTCAATAATTTTGCAATAGTTTCACCATTTTTAGTAATGTATACTGGTTCTGTAGAGCAAAGCCTTAAATACTTGCCAAACGAATTTTTGATGTCTGTGGATGTCACTTTCATATAAACCTTTCCTCATTTCCCAATTCGTATATTATTAACATCGTATTATTATATCCATTTTAACCAATTTAGCTATTTTAGTCAAGAGCGGTGAGTGCTATTTATTCAAGAATATTTTTATTGACGAATACAAACTATGTATATATTATATATACATAGTTTGTATTCTTGTGTTAAGCAAACATCATGTTTTTATTATCATCAATAAATCAGTAGACCCCCACCTTAAAACTAAAGAGAATCGATTGGAGTATTGAGAAAAGTCACAGTAATGATGCTATAGTAATCACTGGGTTACAACCTAATAACTGTAATATTAAAGAATGGACAATCAAACCTATGAGACGTAAGAGTAAGGCTAAAACAGATAATGTATTAGGAATTAAACATCGAGATTTAGTATCTTACACCTACAAAAATGGAGAAAAGCATGTGGGTTATGTGACAGCTTTGTACCCAGAACTATCGGCTTTAAATTTTCAGTCAAAAACAAAGCACTGCAAGAAAGTAAATGCAAGAAAATGCAGGTTGCTTTGGAAATATAACAAAATATATTGGTTAGACAATTGTGCATAAATACACACATTTGTCTACCAAAGAATAAGGAGATTTAAGATGGAGACTGTCGCTGTTAATATTTCATTTAAAAAAAGCTTACTGGCAGAAATTGATGCAGCTGCAAAGCAAGAGAAACGTACCAGATCAGAGTTTCTAAGGGAAGCGGCAAGAGCATATATTGAAAGGCAAAAACAAAAAAGGTTGGAATACCACATGGATGTTCTGTATCAGAACACAAGGGGCATTCGCACGGAGGTTAGCGAAAATGCTCTTGGCTATAATGATATACATGACACAAACGGCACAAATGACAAAAAGTATTCGTATGCGGATTATTTACAATGGGCTGATGGAGAGAAATGGGAAATAATAGATGGTATTCCTTACAATATGGCTCCTGCACCATCAACACAACATCAATCGATATGCATGGCATTGTCTGCGGAGTTTTATAACCATTTTAAAAATAAGCCATGTAAAGTTTTTGCAGGTCCGCTTGACGTTCGCCTTCCTCGGGGAGGAGAATCTGAGGATGAGAAAATCCTTGATGTAGTACAGCCGGATGTTCTTATAGTGTGTGATAAAAGCAAGTTGGACGCCAAAGGTTGCTTGGGAGCTCCTGAGCTTGTTGTGGAAATTATCTCACCTGGCACGTCACAAAAAGACAGTATAACAAAGCTTAATCTGTATGAAAAGTCAGGTGTATTGGAGTATTGGCTTATAAGACCTGATGAAAAAACAATAATGGTTTTTGCCCTTGACAAAGATAAAAAGTACGGGCGTACTGAAGTATATTCTCATAAAGACACAATAAAATCGAGTGTTTTTAGAGAACTTGAAATTAATCTTCAAGAGGTACTTGTGTGAGATGCTTGTGCATATATACCGCATACCACAAATGGTATACCCTGTCAATACCTTTTGCGTAAACAGTCCTTTTTCATGTAAAAACGGTCAAAAAACCTTTTTAAACATAAAAACAGACAGTTTATGCAATTGGTATTTACAAAATTAACCCGATTCCAGTATAATGAAAACCAGAAAGATATTTTCACTCAAATCATTACATCAAATTATATTTTACATTCACAGGAAAATGCAAATCATGATGAATAAAGATCTGATAAGGTGCTGCCACGAAA
>DAIPML010000308.1:0-4123 GCA_036768735.1 Clostridiales bacterium
GATCGACAATCGTTATTCAAATTATGTTAAGCGCGGACATACTCTAGATATGGAACTTGAGGATAACCTTAGATTTTATAAAATGATGTAGGGATCAACACGGTTGAAGCTTTACGTTATACAGTAACAAAAGAAAGAAGAGCAATATATAAATTGATACCGCTCTTCTTTCTTTATTACTAACTGACTAACTTTCCCACCTTAGATTGTTAGTAGTGTTTTAAAGCGCTGGAACCGACATGCTTACGGGATATCATATCGCCGCCGGAGATTGCTGTGCAGGCAAGCGCCCATATTCACTATAGCTCATTGTATCCTTCTTGTATTTCAACTTTATACTCTTCGCCGTTAAGCTTTTCGTCAACAATCTTCTGATATTTTTCGGATTGAAAAGTAAATGTAATATTTTCTTTTTGAGCTTCGAGGGAATCATTAATTTCATTCATTTTCATTATGTGAAAACCAAAATCTGTTCTCACAATCCCAGTAGCATCAAGCTTATTCGAAAATGCCCATTCTTCAAATTCAGGAACCATCATGCCATTTTGCTGAACCTGTATAATGCCGCCTGTATCTTTAGAACCTGTATCCTCACTAAATTCCTTTGCAAGTGCTGCAAAATCCTCTCCAGAGTTTACTTTATCAAGAATATCCTGGGCAGCCTTCTCTTTTTCCTTAATAACAGCTTCCTCAGCATCTTTTTCACATTTGACAAGAATATGGCTTACAACATTATAGTCAAATTTAACCTTATTTTCTTCGTAATAAGCAGCTAATTCCGCATCGTCAACAGGTATTGCCTTAATTTTTTCATCCATATACATTCGAACAGTGTATAAGTTATTGTCAAATTGCTTTGCTTTGTTCAGGCTGGTACCGAAAGCTTCCTTACAGAATTCGTTTGCACTCATGCCATAGGCCTCAGCACCTGAGTTTATGCTTTGCTCCATATAACCCCATGCCTCATTCATTTTAGCCTGGTCGGGCTTAAAGCCTTCTTTTTTTGCTTCCTGCAGTAAAACCTCAATCTGTACAACCTGTGCCAATGTCTGCTGCTTGATCATATCTCCAATAGTTGAATCACCTAATGAAGTGTTCAAGAATGAATTAACATCCTGATTTTGATAATTATACTGCATCATCGTATTTTGTACATTCTGAGAAAAATAGTAAGTGAACTCTTCACCGGTTATTACATTATCTCCGACAATTGCAACATTTTTAGGCCTAACAATGTATACAATTGCAGCACCTATTATTAATGTAACAATTACGCATACAACAATAAAAACCTTGATGTCAGTAGTCATTTTTCTCTTTTCTTTCTTCTTCTTCTCCAAAAAATCTCCCCCTAAACAAGCTATATTTTTAATATCCATCCATACAAAACTCTTTACTTTGTAGTAAAGTTTAAGATGTCTCCCACCTTTTCGCATACTTCAACCATTCTGGTTGAAAAACGTCCGGTGGCGTGTACCTATTTCAAACAACAGGCGGTGAGTCAAAATCTTACGGGTCGCTCAATCGGAGCGTTCCAGTAACATTAAAAAACGCAATACATACATTATATACAGAATTTAAACAGATATCTACTAAATCTATTTTTTTTACAAAAAGTTCATAAATATTTTGTTAGAGACCAGACATTATCCTACACTGACGTTTTTCCCGCATTTACTTGCCATATGACAACCGGAACAATTGCATCCGCATTGCCCTTGTTTTATTCTTTTTACTTTATTAACAATTATGAATATGGTTGCTGCGACAATCAAACCCCCAATAATCCAATTAATCATATAATCACCGTTACGCAAAACTTATAAAACTCTGTAAAAAAATTGTAAAAGTTTATGTTTGCTTCCTCATTCAACGTGTCCGACCTCGGCTAGCCTAATATCGTTTGATGTAACACTCCAGTTTCTGCTACAAACCAAATACGCTTCCTACCTGGAAAATTATAAATGCCACAATCCAGGCGATTCCTGTCTGATATCCTACTGCAAACAATGTCCATTTCCATGAATTCATTTCTCTTTTTATTGCCCCAAAGGCAGCCACGCAAGGCATGTATAACAAAGTAAAGGCCATAAATGCATATGCCTTCAGGGGTGTAAACACAGTTTGAATCGCTGTTAGAAGCTCAACAGAACTCCCTGCAGCGTCTCCCGCTCCATGAAGAATTCCCATCGTCGCTACCACAATCTCTTTTGCCACAACACCTGTCAGTAGTGCTACAGATGATTTCCAATCACCAAAGCCAAGAGGTGAAAACACCGGTGCAATCATTTTTCCAATTATCCCAAAAATGCTATCCTCAGCACTTGACACCATTTTGAATGAAAAACTAAAGCTTTGGCAAAACCAAATTATAACCGAGGCAGCAAATATAACTGTACCTGCCTTTTTTATAAACCCTGTTGCTCTATCCCACATGTGGATAAACACACTCTTGAGTGTAGGAATTCTATATGGTGGCAATTCCATTACAAATGGTGACAAATTTCCTTTTAGTACAGTGTTCTTTAATAGAATTCCTGAAAGCGCTGCAATCAGTATGCCAAGAAGATACATGGAAAAAATAACAACGCTTTGGTTATTCACAAAAAACGCCGAAGCAAACAATGCATATATCGGAAGCCTTGCACCACAAGACATAAACGGTGTTAGTATGATAGTCAGCTTCCTGTCTTTTTCGTTTTCCAGCGTTCTTGTAGCCATAATTGCCGGCACACTGCAACCAAACCCCATTATCATTGGTATAAAGGACTTTCCTGACAAACCCAGCTTTCGCATCAACTTATCCATAACAAAAGCAGCTCTTGCCATATACCCGCTGTCCTCCAGTAAGGATATAAACAGAAACAGGAGCATGATTTGAGGTATAAACACAAAAATACTCCCCATGCCTGCAATTATACCATCGACAACAAGTGTAACCAGCCAATCTGCAGCACCATAAGTTGTTAAAAACCAATACGCTGCTCCTGAAATTTTTTCATTTATTAGCCCGTCTAAAATATCAATAGTAGCTGTACCTACGATTCCAAATGTAATCTGAAAGATACCGAACATTATAAAAAGAAACAACGGTATGGCAAGAATTCTATTTGTAACAACCTTATCTATTTTATCAGATACAGTGAGGTTACTCCCTGACCTTTTTCTAACGGCTTTACTAACAATTTCAGTTACGAATCTGTAACGATTATCAGTAATAATCGATTCAATATCATTATCATATTCCTTCTCCAGTTGTAGCCGATGCTGCTTTAAATTCGAAAGAAAGCTCTCACGCAGTTTGAGCTTTGCCAGTACATTATCGTCTCCTTCAAGAAGCTTTACAGTAGTCCATCGGTTATTTAAACTATCACCTTCAGCAAGAGACAGCTCCTTTTCGATTTCAGTTAGGTGTTTTTGTATACTTTCATCATAAACTGCTAGCGAATTAACATTATATGATTCAATGTTTTTGGCTGTCTCGAGAGCTCTTTCAATAAGCTTTGTTATTCCCTTTCCTTTGCTGGCACATGTAGGCACAATAGGCACCCCAAGCAGGTTTTCAAGGGTTGTGATGTTGATTTGGTCACCTCTTGCCTCTGCCGCATCCATCATGTTGAGAGCAGCAACAACCGGTATACCGGTCTCCATAAGCTGGGTAGTTAGATAAAGGTTTCTTTCTATATTTGTTGCTTCAACAATGTTTATAATAACATTGGGCTTCTCGTTAAGAATGTAATCTCTTGATATTATTTCCTCCATTGTGTATGGGGAAAGAGAATATATCCCCGGAAGGTCAATAATTTTTATATCTTCTTTATTCTTTTTAGCTTTTCCTTCTTTTTTTTCTACAGTAACACCTGGCCAGTTCCCAACATATTGGGTGCTGCCTGTAATTTCATTGAACATAGTGGTCTTCCCGCAATTAGGGTTTCCGACCAATGCAAATGTGTACCCCATTTTGTCCTCCGCTTATGATAATGCGTATCATTTTCGATTGTATTCTTTAAAAAATGCTGCACACGGCAGCTTATACTACGTCCTATCTGTGTTTTGCACTATAAGTGCATTGGAAAGTCTGTTATGTATGTTTTCAATTCCGTCTTTTCTCATTTTCATGCAA
>DAIPML010000309.1:0-4105 GCA_036768735.1 Clostridiales bacterium
GAGGTGTTATATTATGCGGAAAATAAAAATGCTATTTGTTGTTGTTTTACTGGCATTTAATTGCAGTTGCTTAGATGATAAGAAATCAGGACAAATGGAGCATGTAAACAATATATCGAAAAACAATCACTCTGATGTTCATGAAAATTCTCAGATAAATTCTTCTAAAGAAGATGGAGGTACTAAAGCAAATAGTATAAAACAGAGAATCTTAGAAAAGAAAACAAAAAAAGAACAGTTGTCAGATGCTCTTTATGAATTAGACCATTATAATCCTTTTATAGATGAACCACTTACAGATAACTTATTGGATGATACTTCTTTTTTATTGTTTACGATGGATTTATTTGAAACTTTTCTTGTAACCGAAGAGTCTTTCATGTTAACAGAATCCGATTATCGTAAGATATCGGAAAAAATTAAAATATTTGAAACAGAAAATGGTAGAATATACACATATAATACTTCTGCATTGCTTTACGGAAACAGCGGGAGGACAAGTTTTGTTTATTGGCAAATCAAACATGATAATGAAATTAAAATGTTTAAACTCCATTATGATGAAAGAAAAGATGTGACAGATGTAGTTCAACCCTCAGAAGATAAAAATCTTGTAGTATTAGTTGGGAACGATAGGAACCAACAAGGTTGGAGAGCTTTTATCGACGGATTTTATTATCATGGTGGGGCTCTTAATAAAATAAATGTTTTAAAAGAATACCAGAATGATATCTGGTTCGTTGATACCGCAACAAACACTATATATATAAAAGATAATTTTCTAGCAAGTACATATATAAAAGAAAATTCCAGTAATATGATAAAAATTGAAAGTGGAAACGAGGAATTAGAATTAATTTACAATAATGATTCAAAGACGTATGAAGTAAATTTATACCATGAGCCATAATATAATTTGCTTAATACTTCCCATTTTGGTGTAATTGGCATACATATAATATCTATGATGATCTGAACATAACGATTTCTTGCTTCTATTAAGCGATGTAATAACACTTTTATACCATCTCTAATTCTCTTTTGAATATTTTCATTGTTGCATTTCGGTAATGCAAGCTATATATGCAAGGAAACGTTCAATAATATCTGGATTGCCACCAATAAACTCCAAAAAAAGCTCAATACTCGTAAGTGTTGCGGAGCTGATATGATGCTCTATTAGTTCGGTTTCCGATAGGGAGTTTTCATTATTATTTATTAGATTAAGAAATCTTTGTATTGTATTATGCCGGTGATAAAGAAATTCTCCAGCACATCTTCCTTTTTGCGTTAGGAATATAAGGCCATACTTCTGATAATCAACATAGCCTAATTTGCTTAGTTTTTGGAGCATTTTCGTGACCGATGAGGGGTGAACATTCAAAAGATTCGACAGCATATTAGCACGAAGCAACCCCGTTTCAAGGCTGTTTCTGTAGATCATTTCAATGTAATCCTCCATCGCTGACGTTAAAGATTTCTTATCTTGCTGTATCAACTGATAACCACGAACAGTTCGGAATGTTTCCATGTCTCCTAACATATCCCTCCATTTATGAAAGCGAAAAAATATTTTGCTTAAGCTACTAATATAATCCAATCTCCAAATTTATATTGTACAAGTGATCAAGAGTTTTTTGCAAAACAGTATATATGGGTTGCCCGCAGGTCATTTTTCTCTAGCTATGCCAAAACTAATGGCATATGCTCAATTCATGCTTAAATTCGTTGAACTTCTAGTTTAACTTCTAATTAAACATATTTAGTAGAATATATGCGTAACAAAACGGGATTATGGCTCATAAATTGGTCATAGGCAAAAGTATTTGACACCACCAAAAAAATAAGGATTGGCACACGCCTGTAGTGACGTGAAGTTTGCACCGGCGTTGATCAAAAAAGGAGGCTATAGTTATGCAAAATCATAATTTAATTCCGTTGTGTGAAATCCCTATAGGATCATCCGCACGGGTTAAAAAGTTAAATACAAAAGGCGGAACAAGAAGAAGAATGCTTGATTTAGGAATTATATTAAATACAGAGGTTAAGGCTCTTCAAAAAAGCCCTTCAGGTGATCCAACGGCTTATCAGGTTAGGGGAGCAGTAATTGCATTAAGAGATGAAGATGCATCAGAAATTATGGTTAGTGTGTAGGAGGTTTGATATGGGGTTATCTGTTGAAGCATCGGAGCTAAACGAAAATTCTGCGTACGAAATAATTAATTCGGCGAATAACTATGTGATAACACTCTCGGGGAATCCCAATGTAGGGAAAAGTACTATTTTTAACTCACTTACCGGCATGAAGCAGCACACAGGCAATTGGCCCGGGAAAACAGTTGCTACGGCACGCGGTGAATATCAATATGATGATAAAACTTTCACTCTGGTCGATGTGCCAGGTACATATTCCATGATGGCAAGCTCCATTGAAGAAGAGGTTGCAAGAAATTTTATATGCTTTGGAAAACCACATGCAACAATTATTGTAGTTGACGCTACCTGCCTTGAAAGAAATCTTAATTTGGTGCTGCAGATCCTTGAAATATCATCCAAGGTTGTTGTTTGTGTAAACCTTATTGATGAAGCCCAGCGGAAGAAAATAAAAATTGATTTAAAAGAATTATCTAAGTGCCTTGGTGTTCCTGTAATAAGTTCAAACGCCAGGTGCGGTAAGGGGTTGGATGAGCTTAAAGCTGCTGTGTTTGGAGTTGCTGAGGGTTATATAAAAACAAAGCCGTATAGGGTTACATACAATAGCATCCTGCAAGAAAGCGCCGACAGACTTAAAGCATATGTTGAGGAAGCACTGAAAGGCAGCCTTAATAGCAGATGGGTAAGCCTGAAGCTGCTTGAGGGGGATACAAGCTTTCTTGAGGATCTAAAAATTAATACGGGCATAAACTTGACAGATGATCCCAACATACATGCTGCATTAGAAGAGGAAAAAAGTGCACTAATTAAAAACGGAGTGGATGATGATAACTTCCGCGATATGCTCGTGACGAGTATTGTATCTGAAGCATCGTATATAGCAGAAAAAACGGTTATCTTTGAAAACAGCAAATATAACGAGGTTGATAGAAAGATAGACCGAATAGTGTCATCAAAGATTTTCGGCATTCCGATTATGCTCGGCTTACTGGCAGTGGTGTTTTGGATTACTATTACTGGAGCTAACTATCCGTCGGAACTAATTGCTTCTTTTTTTTCTTGGCTGGAAACAAAATTCTCGTCGTTTTTTATATATCTCGGGGCTCCCATATGGCTTCATGATATGATTGTGCTTGGTATATATCGCACTCTGGCATGGGTTATATCAGTGATGCTTCCGCCAATGGCTATTTTTTTCCCACTGTTTACTTTACTTGAGGATTTGGGATATCTGCCAAGAGTTGCGTTTAACCTGGATAATTTTTTTAAAAAGGCTTGTGCACACGGTAAACAGTCTCTTACAATGTGTATGGGATTTGGATGTAATGCAGCCGGTGTAATTGGATGCAGGATCATTGATTCTCCACGGGAGCGGTTGATTGCTATAATAACAAACAATTTTGTGCCCTGTAACGGACGATTTCCTACGCTTATTGCAATAGCAATTATTTTTTATGGAGGTGTAAAAAAAGGAGGCTTTGCCGCGATAATTCCGGTTGTAGTGGTTACGGGGATTATTCTGATAGGTATTGTTATGACACTTCTTATGTCTAAACTATTGTCAAAAACAGTACTAAAAGGTTTACCGTCATCCTTTACGCTTGAGCTGCCACCTTACAGAAAGCCACAGGTTGGTAAAATTATCGTTCGTTCCATATTTGACCGTACACTGTTTGTTTTAGGCAGAGCAGTTTCTATTGCAGCACCTGCAGGTCTTATTATATGGATTATGGCGAATGTTGAAGTTGGACAAATAAGCATTTTGGATCAATGCGCAAGCTTTTTGGAGCCATTTGCACACCTTATTGGCATGGATGGATATATTCTTATGGCATTTATTCTTGGATTTCCTGCAAATGAAATAGTGCTGCCAATTATTTTAATGAGTTATACATCGGCCGGAAGCATACTAGAGTATGAAAGTCTAGCAAAGCTCGGAGGTTTATTAACA
>DAIPML010000310.1:0-4083 GCA_036768735.1 Clostridiales bacterium
CACCTCTTCGCATATTTTCAACCATTCTGGTTGAAAAATGCTTGGTGGCGGGTACCTATATCACACAACATAAGCAATTTCTTCCGTTGTTTTAAAAAAGCCAGCTTTTTATTGCTGTCTGCTCTTGTTGAAGATGAACAATAAATGTGCTATAATTTTTGAGTTGTCGAGCGCTCTTTGAAATTGAGAGCATAGACTGAATAATAAACAACAACTATGGGGGTTGGTCGAATTGCAGGAAAAAAGAGATTATTATGAGGTGCTTGGTGTTGATCGTAGCGTAAGCGATGCCGAACTAAAGAAAACATACCGTACGCTTGCTAAAAAGTATCATCCCGACATAAACCCCGGAGACCAAGAGGCGGAAGCCAAATTCAAGGAAATTAGTGAAGCCTACGGGGTTCTTTGTGATCCCCAAAAAAGACAGCAGTATGATAGATTTGGTCATGCCGGTATGAATGGTAACGGGTTTGAAGGCTTCGGAAACTTCGGATTTGGTTTTGACGATATTTTTGAAAGCTTTTTTGGCGGTTCTCCTTTCGGACGAAGCACAGGAAGACAAAACAAAGGTCCGAGACGCGGCGCCGATTTAAAATATACAATGGATATAGATTTTAACGAAGCAGCCTTTGGGACACGCAAGGAAATACATATTTCCAGAATGCAGTCCTGCAGCACTTGCGACGGTTCAGGAGCTAAAGCAGGAACATCACCACAAACCTGTAAGCATTGTAAAGGAACAGGCCAGGTACGCCAAGTTCAATCAACACCTTTTGGTCAAATGGTGAACATGAGAACCTGTGATATATGCCGTGGAGAGGGTACAATAATAACCGAACCCTGTGAAAAATGCAATGGAAATGGAAGAATCCAAAAAAGCGCTACTATTAACATAGACATACCTGCAGGTATTGATAATGGTCAAACAATATCATTGCGTGGAGAGGGAGAATCGGGTGCAAAGGGAGGACCTCCGGGAGATTTATACGTTAATGTACGTGTTAAGCAGCATCCTATTTTTGTTAGGGAAGGATATAATGTTATATGTGAAATTCCCATTACATTTACCCAGGCTGCCCTTGGAGCAGAACTAGAAATACCTACGCTTGATGGTAAAATGAAATATGATATACCCGAGGGCACGCAAACAGGTACTGTTTTCAGGTTAAGAAACAAGGGTATTAAACATTTACGTTCAAACTCTAAAGGTGATTTGTATGTAAAAGTAAATGTTGAAATACCGACAAAGCTTTCCGGAAAGCAAAAAGAAATACTGCATCAATTTGCTGAAGTCAGCGGAGATGATGTTTTCGTACAACGTAAAAACTTTTTTAATCAAGTTAAAGATTTATTTCAATGAGTATAAAGCTGTTTTTTAATCCAACTTATGTAGTAACATGAACAGGAGTATGTAATGAAGTGGATGGAAGTTGAGGTAACTGCCGTACCTGAATGGCAGGATACGATATCGCAAATTTTTATGGATATGGGTGTCCAGGGCATTGAAATAGTTGATCCTGCGGCCTTTAGAGATGTCCTTGATAAAAATCGTTATCTCGACTATGCTGATGACGGTTTTATTGAGAGCTATGGGGATAAAGTTATTATACGGTCGTATTTTCACGCCGAGCAGGATAAGCAGAGTATTGAAAATCAACTCTCAGAAGCTTTTAACCTATTCAATATTGATCCACAGATTATAATTCGTTTAAGGGATGATTCAGAATGGAAGGACAACTGGAAGAAAAATTATAAAACATTTCATATCTCTGAAAAGGTTATTATTAAGCCATCATGGGAAACCTGTAATTTTAGTGACAATCAGATTGTTATTGAGATTGATCCCGGTATGGCATTTGGTACGGGAACCCATGAAACAACGCGCATGTGTGCCCTTTTTCTTGATGATCTGGTTAAAGGAAATGAGAGTGTGCTTGATTTGGGGTGTGGCACCGGCATTTTAGGGATCGTGGCGGCAAAACTGGGTGCATCAAAAGTGACATGTGTGGATATAGATGAAGCTGCCTGCCGCATAGCAAAAGAAAATATAAGCAATAATCATGTTTCTGAATTGATAAATGTTGTTAATGGCGAATTAAGCGATGTTGAAAAAAAAGAATATGACATAGTAATCATAAATATAATAGCTGACGTAATCTTGTCATTGATACCAAACATTAAAATGTATTGCAAATCTAAATCTGTTGTTCTCTTATCGGGTATTATAAAGGAAAGGCGACAGGAGGTTCTTGATGCAGCAGTGTTACATGGTTTTCGCCCAGTTCAGGAACTTAATGATGGAGAATGGGTGGCAATACGCTTATGCATAGATTCATAGTTGCTCCTAAAGCATTTAAAAACGATATTGTTACATTTGACAAAGATGACTCGAAACATATGATTAAAGTTTTGCGTCACAAAATGGGTGATATAGTTTTAGCTTTTGACGGGATTGGAACGCAATATGAGGTAGAACTGTCTTCCATTTATGATGACAAAGTTTCGGGTAGAATTTTAAAGGCATTTAATCCCGGGACAGAACCCAAAACAAAAGTTATACTGTTTCAAGCGGTTCCCAAAACCGATAAAATGGACTGGATAGTGCAAAAAACGGTTGAACTGGGCATAAACAAAATTGTACCTATGGTTACACAATATTCTGTAATTAATATCAAAGAAAAAAGTGTCGACAGCAGAATTGAAAGATGGAATCGTATTTCCCAAGAAGCCTGCAAGCAATCGGGTCGGGTCGTTGTTCCCGAGGTAACAAAACCTGTTTCATATGAAATAGCCTTGGAACAATGGAGTAATATAGTGGGTGATAGCAATAATAATTCTTCTCTTGCAGTTTACTGCTATGAAAAAGAGGGAAAAAAATGTTTGAAAGATTTATTTAAATGTTATAATATAAGTTGTATTAACGCCATTGGGGTTTTTATTGGCCCGGAAGGCGGTTTTTCAATTAATGAGCTACAGCTTGCGACAGACTGCCGTATAACTCCGGTAAGCCTTGGGAAAAGAATTCTCAGGACAGAAACCGCATCAATAGCAGTGTTGTCCACTATTATGTATGAAATGGATGAATGGTGCTTATGAAAAAAACCTCGTTTGTAATTGTGGACGATGCAATATTTATGAGAACAGTTCTAAGAAAAATGATTGAGCAGATTGAAAGCTTTACAGTTCTTGGAGAAGGTTCAAATGGATATGAAGCAATAGCGGCTGCAAAAAAATATCAACCTGATATTATTACCCTTGATATTACAATGCCAGAGATGGATGGAATTCTTGCAGTACCCGAAATAATAAAGGTTAGCCCAAACACTCGTATAATAATGATTTCAGCAATGGGTCAACAATCAATGGTTATAGAAGCTATTAAAATGGGTGCTAAGGATTTTGTTATAAAACCATTTGAAAAATCCAGAGTATATCAGGCTATAAAAAATGTAATGGCTATGTAAAAACATAGCAGGGGGTTTTTATGTTAAAAAGTATGACCGGATATGGTTATCATGAATACCAAAATGATGAAGTGCGTATATCTGTTGAGATAAAAACAGTGAATCACAGGTATTGTGATATTTATATCAGAATGCCCAGGCAGCTGAGCTGTTTTGAGGATAAGGTTCGTACGCTTATTACGAGCCGTGTTTCCAGAGGTAAAGTTGATGTTTTTATAAATTGGGAGAACATCGGTGAGAATACAAAAGAAGTCATTCTGGATGAAGCTCTTGCGAGTGCATATTATAATGCAATGAGAAAGCTGGCTGAAAATCTGGGTTTAAAAGATGATATTTCCTCATCTTCCCTTGCAAGGTTTCCGGAAATCCTTCGGATAGAAAAAAAAGAAGAGGATAATGATGTTGCTTTAACTATTCTCCAAGACTCAGTTAACAAAGCGATTGATTTGCTATTGGAGATGAGAGAAGCAGAGGGTGAAAAGCTTAGGAGCAGCTTGCTGGACATTTGTAGAAGCATTGAAAAATATAGAATAATGCTAATTGAACGTGCCCCTCATGTGGTTCTTGAGTATAAAGATAAGCTATCCTCAAGAATACAGGAGCTAATAGATATTAATAC
>DAIPML010000311.1:0-4043 GCA_036768735.1 Clostridiales bacterium
TCCTTAATATCATCAACGAATGGTATGCTAAGGATACGAGCAAGAAAATCCGATCCGTCTTTAAGTCAAAAGGTCAATCCGGCAAGCCGCTCTGCACCAATCCACCTTATGGCTACATTAAAGCCCCGGAAGATAAGACCCATTGGATTGTTGATGAAGAAGCCGCCAAAGTAGTAAAAGAAGCATTTCACCTATGCATGCAAGGTTATGGACCTACACAAATAGCTAAAGAGTTTAGCAAACGCCAAATAATGAATCCGACGGCACACGCAAAGGCAAGCGGGATTAATATCCCGGACAACAGAGGCCATGACGATGATTTTGTCTGGCGAGGCAGCACAATCGTTCATATGCTTTCAAGGCAAGAGTATTTAGGGCATACGGTCAACTTCAAAACTTACCGTAAGTCTTATAAGCAGAAAAAGCAGATGAAGAATGACCCGTCAGAATGGGTAATTTTCGAGGATACCCATGAAGCGATTATTGAGGAGCCAGTGTTCGAAGTAGTCCAGAAAATCCGAGATGGCAGGCGCAGGCTTACGCCAATGGGTGAAATGCCAATCCTCTCAGGTATGCTCTTCTGTGCGGATTGTGGCAACAAGCTATACCAAGTACGTGGGCGAGGTTGGGAGCATGACAAGGAGCATTTTGTGTGCGCTACCTACCGTAAAATTAAAGGCGGCTGCAGTTCTCACCAGATACGCAATGTGGTCGTTGAGGAATTGCTCCTTGACGGTATCCGCTGGGTAACAGCTTTTGCCAGAGACCAGGAGAGTGAATTTGTGGAGATGGTCACGAAGAAAACAAGGATAGAACTTGACAAGAGTATGCGTGATGGCAAACGGGAGTTAGAGCAGTCACAGGCTCGTATCAAAAAGCTGGATGAAATTATCCAAAGGCTTTATGAGGATAATATTGAGGGTAAGATTTCAGATGAGCGATTTACCAAGATGACTGCCAATTACGAAGCTGAGCAGCATACCCTTGAAAACCGAGTAGCAGAACTGAAATCTACTATGATATCAGAAAAGGAAAGCGCACTGGGAGTAGACCACTTCCTCGCCTTGGTAAGAAAGTACACAGATATAAAGGAACTCACAGCGGAGATTATCCGGGAGTTCGTTGAAAAAATCTATGTTTACAAGACAGAGCGCATTGATGGCAGACGAGTACAGCGTATCAAAATTGTTTATAACTGTATTGGCGATTTTGACCCCCCTGTTTCTACATCCACTACAAAGCAAGAAAAATCGGCATAGCCGGTAACACATACCAAACTATGCCGATATTTTTCCGGGATTAAAAATCCCTAAGACGCACCCTCTAAAGTGGCGGTCTTTATAAATTATCAGTTATTTCTTCAATATCAACTTCTAGTTCCTGTATAAATTCTATTAGTAAATTAAATATTTCAACTGTGTAATTAATTTTTTTAGAATCAAAGTAATACAATTGATCTGATTTAATATATCCGCTATTTTGATTCCCATTTACATCGACATCATCAAACACTATTGGAAAAGTCCCCGGATACTTCATTTTTAATTTTTTGTGTTCTTTACTTTTAAACGAAGACATTGAATTACATAACAAATTATAATCGAACCCATGAATTTTACCATTCTTATTATCCAATACAACAAATGAATGTCTATTTAAAACTTGTCCATTATGTTTATACCGATCAATCAATATTATATCACCAATATTACACATTATAACCTCTTAAATTTATTTACTAATAATTACCTTTTTATTACCCGACAAAACATCTTTAGACCAATCAATAGGAGTAATTTTTTCTAAAGCTTCTTTAGAAGAAACTACTACTGTTTTTTTACTTCTAATTTTGTCTAAGTCAAGTTTCTTATACGTTTGAGTTGTCATAAAGCTTGTACCTCCTATTTTCTTAACTTTATACCTACCCATATTATACCACCTTGTCTGAAAATGGACAACCCTTTTTCAAATTTTTATAGTGATATTATATGATATTTAAACATTAAGTATGTAAATTGCTCTTTATTTGAATTGTACCGTTATTAAACCCTATGTTCCTTATGCGAACTAATCACACTGTTTTACTCAGATAAATCTTTGTTATTCTTGCCTTTACCTGTGCATTTTCTTGCGCTGCATATACCCAAAAGTTTACATGATACAATCCTTGATACGATGTAATGTCTACCCCTTTGATAAAATCCCCTCTGGAATAGTTACTGGTCGCACCTTGAATCCCAGCAACTACTCCATTAGCATAATTTATATCACTGGAAAGCTGTATCTGTAACATTGTATCACCGTATGTATCAAAGAATTCCCCTTCGATGTATAAAGTTTTATAGCCTGTGGTATCAATCTTTGCTGTAGTCCAGTATCCTGCTTGCTGACTATTTAAGTTCACGTTACATATCGCTTCGACAAATATATTATCAGCGTTTATAGCCCCAAGTGCGGTTTGTGAACCCGCCGCCAAATAAGTTAATTCATCTATCTTTTTATTGTTAAAAATATACCTTCTGGCATTTATACTTTTTGTAACAGTACCAAAATCAACCACATGTACTTCAAAGTCAGTAAAATATATATGATCTGTGGTAGATACTTTTGATGTAATAACACTTCCGTCTGGAAATTTATAAAGCTTATATACCTCTGTATATGGGGTACTATCGTTGAATCGACATCATAAAATGTATTATTTTCTCCGCCTGTTTTCGTCCATCTCGTCCAAGTATCCCCTGTGGTATCGTTAATATCTGCCGGTAATAACATATGGTATCCAACATTCTCCCCCGTGCCTAAGTCTCCACACGATACAAATAGCATGGACGTACCAGGAGATATAAAGGCGTGGATATGTCGGCAGTTTGCGATTTGTGCTGATTTCTTCCACGCACCCGTAGATACATTATATCTTGATATAATCGGGTCTCCGACTAATTCATTTCCAGTGTAGCTGTACTCGCCAAACCATAAATACCCGCCCCACAATTTCATAGAATACGGAAGGGAAGTCGCTACTCTCTGTAATGTTATATCGGGAGTAATATCTGACCATGTGGCAGTTTCCGTCAAATCGCTTGATTTATATATCTTTCCCGCACCAGTTAATGTGTATATATTACCGTTGGTTTCATCGATCTCCATAGCCCAAAAACCCCCCGGACTTGCGTCCATTAAATCCGTCCACACATTGGGTGCGACACTTTTACACACTTTCCATGTTGATATATTCCAGCCATATAACGCCCCGCTTGATCCTACTGCAAAAACACGTTTATTATTTAGCTGGGATATACTAAACCCTGTAGGTTGCCGTAAGCCACTACTATATATTTCAAAATATACCCCTGTATCTTCCTCATAAAGATTTGTTAGGCTGGATGGTAACGGCAAACTGTAATCGCTGGATAAAGCTTTATCTGTTTTAACACTTTTGAATTTAATGCTTACGTTGTTACAGGAAATAGCAAAATAATATCTTCCCGGCTCAAGTTCGGTATTTACATCATTGACACCCGAAAATGTTTCTTTTACTCCGCTACTTGTAACCAAGCTAAAGTTTGAATCATAAATACCTATTTCATAAGTTGCGGCAGCTATATTTTCCGTAATTTCAATACTGACGCTGGTTATTATGGTCTTTGCTTCTAAGTCAAAAGGGATTATGTATATTTTCTTAATGTTTTGCATTTCTCCTGCTATATCATAGAATTTACGTCTTGTACCAACTATGTTTTCTAACTTTTTATCAAGATTGTTAAACTTGTTCGCACTTTCTGCCGTATGCCGGGTAAGATCATCTCTCAAATCAACAACATCTATGGTTTCTAAGTCATTTTTTAATTGTATCAATGCGTCATAATTACTATCTGCTTTTATGCTTTTTTCAGTAATTAAATCTCTAACAATCAATAATTTAAAATATGTCGTACTTAATCTTTCATCACTTGCACCATAAAGCTGTACACCACAGACACAGTCACACTGAGCCTATGCAAAAAATCGTTCAAAGCCATTAACCGCTAAATATTCAGAAA
>DAIPML010000312.1:0-4029 GCA_036768735.1 Clostridiales bacterium
GGATCTCCCTTACCACCCGAATCAGAATAAAACGAAAGAGCCTCTTTCAGTTCTGCAGCTATTCCAAGATAATCCACGATCAGTCCACCCGGTTTATCTTTATAAACCCTGTTAACCCTTGCTATAGCCTGCATCAGATTATGACCTTTCATAGGCTTATCTATATAAAGCGTATGCAGACAAGGAGCATCAAAACCGGTAAGCCACATATCCCTTACAATAACAAGCTTCAGTTCATCATCCGGATTCTTCATACGATCAGCTAACATCCTTCTTTGTTCCTTTGTTGTATGATGTTGAGCAATCAAGCTACCATCTGAAGAAGATGTTGTCATTACAACTTTAATAGAACCCTTGCTTAGTTCATCCGAATGCCATTCAGGCTTTAATTTTATGATTGCTTCATAAAGCTCTGCAGCAATACGTCTGCTCATTGCCACAATCATACCTTTGCCCTCGAAAACCTCTTGCCTTTGCTCAAAATGATCAATAATGTCACGAGATATCTGATCTAATCTGTTCTTACTGCCAACTAGCGCCTCCAGTTGTGCCCACTTAGCCTTAGCCTTCTGCGTGTCGCTGACATCATCCCTTTCCAGTTCTTCATCAAGCTCTTCAATAAGTTCTCTTCCCTCTTCACTTAGGCTAACTTTTGCAAGTCTGCTTTCGTAATAAATAGGGACAGTAGCTCCATCCTCAATTGATTGAGCTATATCATAAATATCCACGTAATTGCCAAAAACTGCAGGCGTATTCACATCAGTGCTTTCAATAGGAGTACCGGTAAATCCCAGATAAGTTGCATTTGGCAGAGCATCACGCATATATTTGGCAAAACCATATACAATTTTCTTACCTATAACATCCCCATATTCGTTCTTATCATCAATAGTTTTTGCTTTAAAACCATATTGTGTTCTATGAGCCTCATCAACAATTACCACTATGTTTTCACGGTCCGACAACATCTCAAAAACATTACCATCCTCAGGCTGAAACTTCTGAATGGTTGTAAACACCACGCCTCCCGAGCCTACCTTCAGCAGTTCCTTCAAATTTTCCCTGCTGTCAGCCTGAACCGGCTCCTGTCGCAACAGTTGTCTCGATGAGGCAAAAGTATCAAAGAGCTGATCATCCAAATCATTCCTGTCAGTAATTACCACGATAGTAGGATTATTCATTGCCAGTACAATCTTTCCCGTGTAGAAAACCATAGACAGTGATTTACCGCTTCCCTGTGTATGCCATACAACACCACCTCTGCGGTCGCCTGTTTCCTGAGCTCTCACATCAGGCAAATCATAACTCTCAGGTGGTTCAACAACCGTATTGTGTAATGACAAACTATCCGACAGATCTTTTATACAATAACCCGCAGCTCTCAAAGTAGATTCTACAGCCCTGTTTACCGCATAATACTGATGATAAGCAGCTAATATCTTAACCGTTTCAATAGAAATAATTCCTGTTTCAGGATCCTCTTTTTTGTTCTTTTCAAATACTACAAAATGGCGAATCAAATCCAGCAAAGTGCTCTTGTTCAGCATACCTAAAATTAAAGTCTCAATTTGATTCACAAGATGCGAAGCTTCCACCTTACCATCCGCTGTTTTCCATGCCATGAATCTGCTGAAACCTGCTGAAATGGATCCTGCCCTTGCTTCCAGACCATCCGAAATTACTACTAAACCGTTATATGTAAAAAGTGATGGAATCTGATCTTTATAAGTCTCTATTTGCCTGAAAGCAGAACGGATAGTTGTTTTCTCATCAGCTGCATTCTTTAGTTCCATCGCCACAAGTGGAATACCGTTAACAAACAGAATTACATCAGGGCGTTTTATATGATTATTATCCACCACAGTAAATTGGTTAGCCACAACAAACTCGTTGTTCAAAGGATCATTAAAGTCAATCAGCCAAACCCGATCACCCCTCTCAACACCATTCACACGTTTAGTAACAGGAATACCCTCAGTAATTAATCTGTGAAATGTCTCATTATTCACCAGTAATTCAGGTGAATGAATTCGCATAATCTCTTTTATTGCACTTGATTGTGCATCTTCAGGAATAGAAGGATTAATCCGCTTAACAGCCCTTCTCAGGCGGTCAGTCAGCAACACCTGCTCATAAGAGTCACGTTCAGGCTTTTCTCCGTCAGGAGCAATATCTGGGGCGTAAACATATTCGTAACCGATCCTTTCAAGCAGCTCAATCGTAAAATCTTCTATAGTGCTTTCGGTAATGTGACTCATAATTATTCGCTTAAAACAGTTTCATCTGATGCGCTTCAACTTTAGGAGGATAAAAAACACCTATAATTATAAATGGATTCTTTCCAACATAATGAAACTCACGAGTTGTTCCCATAAAAAAATGTAAATCACGCTTTAGAAAAGTATCAAAGTATTTATGTTTTACTTTTTCTAACGCTTTAGCTTCATCTCCTTTTTCTTGTGAAAGACAATTCCAGTATAACTGACCAATTTCCCAATCTTCAACCATTATTTTTCTTTGAATATCATCCTCTGTAGTAAAGATATAAGAAAATTTGTAAGGTAGTTTTCTAACAACATTAAATATTTCTTTTGTATCCTCAAGGTCAAATAGTTCTCCTTGTAACTGCCTAGCTTTTATAGTGTCCAGTTTTCTTCTATCCCATTCACTGTCACATGGCTCCCATACAAAATCAATTATTTCTTTTGGTTTTACTATTGCCAAAGAAGTAGATATTTCTTTATCTTTAGCTTCTGCAATTAACTCAGTTAAGTTTGTGTATACTTTATTTTTAAAGCAAAGTTCTTTTCGATCAAACCACCCATTTTCTGTTGATACTTTTCCTCCTCTCTTAATCTCTTTTGTTAAATCTGCGGGTCGATAACTTTCTGGTCTGAAATCTTTGGTGTTTTTTACTAAATCCATTTCAATCCACTCCCATTTATTATATCTGTTAGAATAATCTAATTTCCTAAATGGAACAGGGTAAATTCTTATCCAAGAACCATCTTCTCTAAAACCCGCTGTGCATACTAATTCATCATACTTTTCAGACAAAGTAGGATATGTTTTTACTGATACTAGAACTTTTGTTAAAGACATTTTTTAAAGTGACATAAATCCATAATTTTTATCAGGCAATTTCATTAATGCATCCGCAACACGTGTTCTATGACATTGTCCTGGATCCTTTTCAAAACATGTCAGTGCTACACGTTTATCATTATTAATGATATTCCTTACTTTTAACAATGAATCTTGATTCTTAGGCAGAGTGTAATTTTCATAGTCTTCAAATAAGAAGTCATAATCATGCTGATGATTTAATTCCCTGCGTTTATCAGATTCAATTCCCAATTCAGGTATGTGAATATATTCTATTCCTACACCTTTACATGCAATCGACAATTGACTTTTAGAAAAGCCGTATTTTTGACTATAAGCATTTTTGCGAACATCACACAAAACATGCACATCGTTTTTTATCAACCTGTTAAGATACTCTTCAAGAGAAATACCCTCATAGCCAATAGTAAAAAGCATTGGAGTGTTTTTTGATTCTTTCTGTTTAAGTACATTTTTAATTTCATCTGCACTTAACAAGTCCCTGGCTATAGAGCTATTAATTGCGTAGTATGGGTATCTTTTGTATGTATATGTAATTAATTCTTGTTGACTTAAAGAACCAAACATTCTTTTAACCCCCAATAAAAGTTTCTGATCCTCCTCTTTCAGCATCCTTAAATAAGACTCAGATTGTTTTAGTTTAATAAACCGTCCACCCAGCTGTTCAGTAATTTCCAGATAACCATACTTCTTCATCGTATTTATATCCTGATTTGCCTGAAAAGAAAAACATCCATATTTATAAGGAATAAAATCAAAGGCTCTTTTAGTTTGTTTTCTGGTAAATAGAAAAAGATACTTCTGCAGACTTTTTGCAGTTAGCTGTCCGTCAAATAATTCTAATAATGCAAGCAGTATTTTACGTCTGTAGTACAACATATTACAAATATACAATAATTAGAG
>DAIPML010000313.1:0-4000 GCA_036768735.1 Clostridiales bacterium
GGGGTAGATAAGGTATTGTTAGTAAGCTCGAAGTTTCATTCTAAGCGTTCGGCAAAAATATTTCGCTGGGCATTAGCGGATTTGGGCCGGGATGTGAAGGTGTTTTCCTGCCCTACTCCCTATGATGATTTTAATGCTACTGCCTGGTGGAGCTCGCGGGAGGATGCCAAGCGGGTGGTAATGGAATATGCGAAGCTGGTAAACTTTTATTTGTTGGACAGGTGGAGATGAATGGGGCCGGTAGGCTGAATATATAGTAAATATACTCCAAAATAAAGGGGATACAGGAAATTTGTAGAAATATACTGAAATGGATAATGGTTGGAGGAAAGGGTAACATAGAACATTTAACGCAATTTCTATTGCTGGTAAATAAAGGTTATGATATTATAATAATGGCGAACATATGTTTTGCGAAGAGGTGGTAGTATTATATTGTATACGACCAAAATAGTGAGGGGAGCTGATAACATTTAACCTGTAATTAAGCACAGCATATTTGGGGGGATAATAGTGACCCGCTATTTTAGAGACCCAGTACATGGTTTGATTCCCGTAGATGAGAGGGAGGTACGTATTATTCAGTCATCAGCCTTTCAGCGCTTGAGGGATATTAGGCAACTGAGTAATACATATTTGGTATATCATGGTGCAGAGCATACCCGGTTTGGTCACAGTATAGGGGTGATGCATCTAATTTCTAGAGCTATTGATAGTCTGAGTCAAAATGAACCTTTATCTAGCTTTAAAAAAAGTCATTTAGCAGATTATAACCATTTAGTCCAGACGGCACGACTTGCCGCATTACTTCATGATATTGGTCATGGTCCTTTTTCACATGTGGGGGAGAAAAAGGAATTTGGCTTGTTTCCAGAATTAATTGATATAGATGGAACCGCTAAGACCGGGCATGAGGTTTATTCTCATTTGATAATAAATAATATTCTTGGGCGAGATATTGAAAAACAATTCACCGACATTAAAGTAGCGGATATACTAAATCTATTACTAGGAAATCCCCAAAATGCCCACCAACATTTTATTTGTGATCTTCTTGATGGCCAGCTGGATGTTGATAAGATGGATTATTTATTAAGAGATTCCCATTATTGTGGAGTTAAATATGGTTATTATGATCTGGATCGAATAATGGACGTGATATGCATATGCCCCAGTGATTACGACGAATGGCAGCTGGGAGTTGAATCGGATGGCGTACATGCGGTGGAGGAATTAATCTTTGCACGTTACTGGATGTTTCTTCAGGTTTATTTTCATAAAACACGCCGAATTTATGACTTTTATCTAAGTCATTTCCTAAAATGGAATTGTACCCAATATCCTGAAGATTTGGAGAGGTATCTTTCTTGTTCAGATTCCCAAATACTACATGAAATAAGACAACACCATGAAAAAAACAAATGGGCTAAACATATGTTTAATCGCAATCATATGAAAGAAGTTTATGTTTCAGGCGTTCATCAAGAAGACGATGAAGAATTAGATCGATTAGCCCGCTTAATCGACGCAGTTAAAAAAGAATATAGTCAGAAAATTGACCAGCATTTGTGTTATATAGATCAAGCAGATACATCGTCGGCGAAATCTTTAATAGAAATTCGTAGTTTTAAAAATGAGGTTGATTGTGAAGATGAAGATAGTCTGAGTACTATGCATGAAGAATCTTTTAAACATAAACTCCCTGCGATACCTGTAAGAGATAGGCATACCGGGCAAATTGTGCCTATTCAAGACTATTCGTTACCTATAAGAAAATTATCTGATAAAAAGATTAACGTATTTCGGATTTATGCTGATGAGCCCATAGTTCATGGTGTCAAAGAATATATAGATAAAAAACAAAAAGAGATTGTATTAGAGATCGAAAATGAACAGGAGCTTGAAAAGAATCTGGAAGTAATGAAAAATAAGCATGAAGAAAATAAAAGAAATCGAAAGGAACGATTAGAGCGCTATAGAAAGTAGAGAATGGGAGGGAATATTATGGATATTAAGCTGTTTGCGGCGTTTTGGACAGACATTATGGATGAGATACCGGGAAAAAAAGCATTTCAAAAATTAGTTTATTTTGGTCAGGTGCTTGGAATACCTTTTAAACAACCTTATAGAATGCATTATTTCGGACCCTATAGCGATTCTGTAGCTAGAGAGCTCAGTCGAGCGTTAGAACAGAAAATAGTTATTCAGGAACAAGGTTATAAATTTGGTACGGGGGAAACAGCTAAAACATACCTTGAGGATTGCTATGATGACGTTCATTCTAATATTGATAATCTGACAACCTTGATAGAATATTTTGGAGATATGGGTCCAATGGATTTGGAACTATATGCAACAACTCATTATGTTGATAATAATCAGAAGCGTTTATACGGCAATTATGATAAACAAAGCATTATTGATAAAATAAAGGAGATCAAGGGAACCAAATTTACAATAGAAGATATAGAAACAGCCTATAATCAACTGGATGAGTGGGACCTATTGACACAACACGATTAAATAAGTCTGGGGACTATGATATGCTCCTAAGGGTATACAGATTAAATAATAAAAGCTTACTACCGTAAAGGGCATATTTATGTCTAAAATGAACCGATATAGTGTTACTACCAACCTATAATGGCTCGGTGTAGGATACCGGTCGAGATTATATATTGATAACTGGAACCCGATAGACCGGAAGAAGTCCAGTTTAAAACGTTCTTTTATTGATCGCTAGCTGTAAGTTGTATAAGGCTGGGCCTAACAGAAAGGTAGAAGGCCGAAACCGTGATGTACATTGAGAAAGACTGGGTGGATGAGGAAATGACTAGGCTAGGGAGGGTATGATTAATACAAGTAATATAAGAAAATATGCAGGTGAATGAGATGTCAAGTAAAACTATTCAAGTTAGTATACCCGCTGATGCAGAAGGATATGTCTCATTTCAGTGCCCACATTGTGAGCAAAGGTTTAAGTTGGGAGCAGATGAATTTGAAGATTCAGATGCGATTAATCTGTTCTGCCCAAGTTGTGGATTAGCTCATGAATTAGATCACTTTTACTCCAAGGAGTTTATTGATAAAGCAATGAGTATAGTAGAGCAAGAAGCAATGGAAATGATCTATAATATGTTCAAAGGCTTAGAGAGAAAAAATCGAGGGAACAAATTTGTAAAATTTAAAACTGGATCCAAACCAAAAGTTTATATAAAAGAAATGTATGAAAATATTGATGAGCTGGTAGAAGCTGAATTGAAATGCTGCAAAAAACATTTAAAAGTAACAGTGCTTGATAGACTGATAGGTGTATATTGCTCATATTGCGGGGTGAAAAATGATTTTGAATAAAAGGAAACTTAAAAAGCTAGCCAGAGAATTCAGAATGTATGGATCAAGACTATTGACGACAAAGTTCGGAAATGACCGAACAAATAAGTCGAATTCAAACAGATATAAATAAAATTCAACCTTTAAACGAATTAAAGAGGATAAAGAATATTTCTTATAATATTAGTGATTTCCTTGAAGGTCTTAGAGACTGGAAGGCTGTTTCCTTACAATCTCTAAGGCAAACTGATTACTCTGAAATTATTGACTCTATGAAATGCATGGCTTATACCCGATTTGTCGGACACACAGTAGTTAGGTAAAATAACAACTGTGGAGGGATTAACAAATGGGGAACAGAGGAAAGCGCTATGATACGGAATTCAAGGCGGATGCAGCCAGATTGGTGAAAGAAAGCGGCAGGTCAGTTGCAAGTGTGGCAAAGGACCTGGGGGTGAATCCCCCAAACCTTGAGAAACTGGCTGCGAGGTAGTACGAAGCAATCTTCTGATAAAGCAAGACTAATTGAGTTGGAAGCTGAACTAAGGGCTGAAAAGCGCAGGACAGCTGATTTAGAGGAGACTGTAGCAATATTAAAAAAAGCTGCGGCCATCTTCGCGACAAACAACCGGAAGTAAGCTATAAATTTATCAAGGAACACAGCTCC
>DAIPML010000314.1:0-3971 GCA_036768735.1 Clostridiales bacterium
ATGTTTTTTTTAGGTCTTATGTTCATTGTTGGAGCCATTCTTATGGTGGATTCCGATAAAAGAAAAGCTGTTTTGGAAAACAGTATTGTATATAAGGCTTACAAACTGATTTTAGAGTAAAGGTGAAGTGATGAAGAAATTTAAAAATATAGCTGTTTTTGCGGGGATATTTATTCTTGGAATCCTTTCGTCATATTTAGGTTTGATGCCAACGGTTGCCGCTATCACTTTAGTTGTCGCATTAGTTATTGTCTTTACAGACTATGAAAAAGCAACATTAATTGTGGCATTATACACAGTCTTTGAGTTCCTTTTGCGTTCTGTGGTTGGGCGTCCTGCATCCCAAATACTTTCGATGTTTGGCAGAAGAGCTTACTATGACTTTATCTTAAAAGCCGTTGAATCGCCAACAGCGTTTTCCTCCTATTGGGATGAGCTGGCACTTCTTTTTTGTTTTGGTATTTGGTTTTATAAATGGTTTAGACACCGTAAAGAAACGCCATATCGCGAGACCCCACTGGATTTTTCCATAGTGCTGTTCATGGCACTTGGTGTTGTTCTGCTTTTCGTTGCTGCTCCTGATTTTTTTATTGGAGTGGAAGGTTTAAGAGCAGTTGTACAGTATATGCTGTGGTTTTTTGTTGTTACTCAGCTGTTAAAAACACCAAAGAACGTCAAGCTAATATTAAATATTTTGCTTATTTCAGGCTTGTTGGTTAGCCTTTATGGAATTTATCAGTATGTAATAGCTGTTCAAATACCCTCTTCCTGGACCGATAGCTCTGAAGGGGAGGTCAGAACTCGTGTGTTTTCAATATTTACAAGACCAAACATGCTTGCCGGGTACTTGTCGTTATTAATACCTGTTGCAGTTGGAATGCTTTTTGCAGAAAAAGAACGCAGCAGGAGGGTTTACATTAGCGCTGTAATTGCATCCATGAGCTTATGCCTGCTATTCACTATGTCACGGAGCGGCTGGATAGTAAGCTTTTTATCAGTTACTATTTTTGTATTTTTGAAAAAGAAAAAGCTGGTTGCTCCTGTCATTGTTGCTATGGCAGCTGTTTTTTTGTTTACGGTGGTATTTGTGCCCTCTATCTCAAACCGGATTTTATATCTGCTGTCCAGCGATTATATTGAAAGCAGTAGTACTGGGGGGCGTGTTTTCAGGACAATAACCGGATACAACCTATTCATGGATAATTTTTGGTTGGGAATGGGACATGGTCAGTTTGGAGGAGCTGTTGCGTTAAACCACAAACTAAACAGAACCTTTTCAATGGATAATTATTATATGAAAACAGCTGTGGAAATGGGTGTGTTTGGAATTACAGCATTCTTAATGCTCATGTATTCCACAATTGCGTGGTGTGCCAGAGCAATTTCAAAAATAAAGGATAATGCACAGAAAGACTGGGTAAGAGGTATTGTTGCAGGTCTTTCAGGTGTAATAATGTATAATCTGTTCGAAAACATGTTTGAAATACCATTAATATCATCATATTTCTGGCTGCTCGCGGGTGTTGTTATGTTTTTAGCCTATGGACAGCCACAGATTGAAAGAGATGCTGTGGGGGAAGCAGACACCGCTGAAAATGCGTGAGTTTTCAAGCGAATTACTCAACTTCCCCACAACAGCATCACACCGCTGTCAGTATCCTATTGTGAAGGCAAGCGCCCAAAATACCGTGGGAAAGATGAGTGAATTACCGGTAGTCCGTCTTGGAAACTCACTACTGCTTCAGTGGAGAAAGAGTAAGCTCTATTGCCTCCTTGCCTTTTAACTCCAAGTGAGGTTTCATTTCTTTTAATGTGTCTTTTATTGAGGATGAATTTTGCCACACCACATTGATTTTCTCCATTAATTCAGTCATTGAAAAACTATCATCCCAGGAAACATAGGGTTGGTTTATTGATTGCATGAAATAATCAACTTTCGGCTCATAGGCAAGCCCAACCATAGGAAGCCCCATATTAGCAGCGTATATTAATGAATGCAGCCTCATTCCTATGATTAAATTTGTGTTTCCGAGTATTGACATAGATTCGTCAACAGAATATCTTCCGTGTAAAACATATCCTTTTTCTTTCATGCATCGGACGATCTTTTTTGAAAAACGCAGATCATTTGGCAGCTGCATAGGAACAAAAAGCGGAATAGCATGGAGCTCAAGAGAAATCTTATCAGCTAAGGCTGCGAGTATTTCCTCAGCACGCTTCACTTTTTTCCATTTCCTTATGCAAAATGCAACGATGTTTCCGTCTAAAGGAACACCTTCATTTTTCAAAATATTATAACCTATAGAGAGATCCGCTGGAGATAGAGCCAACACAGGGTCAACAGCCACCTTTGTAAGCGGCTTCTTAACACCGAGAGATTTTAGCTGTTCATACGCATTTGCATCTCTAAGCGTGATTACTTCCATCCTATCCAAAATTTCCGAAGCAGCCTTTCGGTTCTTTTTTCTTGTTAAAGGTCCAAGACCGTTGGCAAAAAGCACAGCATGAGCACCCTTTTTCAAGGCAAGCTTAATCATTGATAAATAATACCACAATGAACGGCTGCTGGTTCCGTCCTGAACAAGAGTACCACCGCCGGTTATAAAAAGCCTTGTTTTTGACAAAATAGTAGGAAGCTTAAGGGGGTGAAAACGATATACTGATTGTACACGGTATAGCTTGCGAGTTTGTGATGGGTTGTTAGACAGTACTACAACGGATAAATCCTTGTGATATTTTTGCACATGGTCAATAAATGATTTTAATATTGCATCATCACCGCTGTTATCATAACCATAATAACCAAGTATAGTGATATCATATAATTTATCATCTTTTTCATTTTGTTTTTCTTTATATTGTATGGAGTTATATATGCCAAGCTGGGTGTTGCACATTGTTTCCAATGAAAAATGTTCCTTCGCTGTTAAGTATAATTTTTCGCCCATGTTCCGGCGTTTTTCGGGATCATCCAAAAGGGTTTCAAGATGCTCTGCTAAAGCGTCGCTGTCGCCGGGTGTATATAAAAAACCATTTTCATTTTGAACGAAAAGATCCTCAAGCCCACCAACTTTACTGGAAACGGTAGCTTTTTTCATTCGTGCGCCTTCTAAAATGACATATGGAAAGCTTTCACTATATGATGCCAGAACATTTATATCAATACATTCGAAAAAGGAAAAAGGCTCAGTTACCCAACCAAGGAAAAATACATTATCGGAAATCCCCAATTGTATTGCTTTTTTTTCAAGAGTAGGCTTTAATTCGTCTCCTGAACCGGCAATCAGAAATTTAGTATTGGGATGTTTTTTCAACACCTTTGCTGCTGCGTCCAATAAAACAGTATGGCCTTTTACCGGATGAAGCCTGGCGGCAATACCAACCACCACATCATCAGGACTTAGATCTATTCCGTATTTTTCAGCAAATGCACTGCGTGGTATAATATCAATTTCATTATCAAAAGGAATACCATTATATACTGTATAAATACTATGTGCGGGGAAACCTCTTTTTATAAGCATATCCTTAAAATTTTCCGAGACAGCTATATAATAATCCACCAGCCGCAGAGCAATGGTGTTTATAAGACCAAAGGTATACATTCTTAATACACTATGCAGATAATCAAGCCTATAGTCACTATGCACCGTAGAAACAACGGGAATCTTGGTCTTGTGTTTTACAAAAACACCTATCATATTGGCTTTTGCACCGTGAGTATGAAGGATATTGTATCCTCCATCTACAGCGATTTTTATTATATTATTAATGTCAGAAAAAATATTCCCTGTGCGAACAACTTTGACATCTATACCCATGGCTTTAGCATCATCAGCAAAAGCTCCATAACGTAGGCTGATAAGCTTTACGTCGATTTTACTGCTTAGTTCCTTAACCAGTGAAAGGACATGGCTTTTTGCGCCACCCTCGTCACCGCCTCCAATTAAATGCAATACTTTCATAAAATA
>DAIPML010000315.1:0-3948 GCA_036768735.1 Clostridiales bacterium
TATTCGTGGTCTATAGACCACATGAGGCAGGGGTCTTAGGGCATTTGATAAAATTTTGATGATATGCGGTCAGCTAAGTCAAGCAGTATATCTTTTCGGTTTAGTTCAGGTTTTTGCAGAACGCAGAGGAAAAGCATTTCAAGCAGCTGCCCCAGCGGTTTTCCAGGTGTAAGACCGCAGTCGATAAGATCGTTACCGTCAAGTGCAAGATCAGATAAACGAATACAATGTTTGTTTTTTATGATTATTCTCATGGTGTTTTCGATTTTTTTTATTTTTGGCACAGATAATTCATAATTTCGCAAAATACTCAAGCTGTCAAAAATTAAATGTGGAGCAGTCGAAGACATCAATAATCTTATGCTATAACAGGTATATGGAAGAGGGCGGGTTAAAATATCAGTAATAGCGCTTATCTCCTTAACCACGGTGTTACTCATTTTAAGCTTATTGCATATTTTCTCTATGTCACTCTTGTCACACCTGCCACCCTTACGATCCATGTCATCCATGTTATCGTTGTTGTCCTTTCCACCCATATCAATCATGCTGTCCTTGTCACTCATACTAACCTGACTGCACATTCTACACATTCCACTTTTGGCACTCTTATCACATGTTTTATCCTTGTAACAAAACCCCATTTGCCTTAAAAGTGCACTCCACCTGAGTGAGAGCTTTTTATTAAGTTGGTTGAAAGCTGTCATATCGGGTATCGATGGGATTGGCACAGGGAAAATATATTGTATAAGCCCCAATTCAAACAATGCTAAAAAAGCTTCTGGGTGCGGGCTTGTTAAGATTTTGTTAATCTCTGCAAGAACTCGTTCATTACTAACAAATTCTATTGTATTAGCAAGCAATCCAATAGCGTTTTTTGTTTCTATGTGTATATCAAGGTTAAAGCGGGCTTTAAAACGGATTGCACGAAGCATCCGCAGAGCATCCTCCTTAAACCTTTCTATTGGATCCCCAACTGTTCTTATTATTTTGTCCGCAATATCTTTCTGACCGTTATAAGGATCTATAATTCCTTTTACCGGATGATAAGCTATCGCATTCATTGTGAAATCGCGGCGCTTCAGGTCTTCAACCAAAGAATGTGAAAAAATAACACTATCAGGTCTTCTGTGGTCGGTATAGTTTGAGTCGACTCTAAAGGTTGTTACTTCAATCGAATAATGGTTTATAATAACAGTTATGGTACCATGCTTTATGCCGGTACCTATGGTTTTTTCAAATAAGGGAGCTATCTGCTCCGGTAGGGCAGAAGTACAAATATCATAATCCTCTGGAATAATACCCATAAGAAAATCTCGCACACAGCCGCCAACAAGCCATGCTTCAAAGCCGGATTGCTCAAGCTCGTAAATAATATGATTAACTTCTGCCGGTATATCAAAAAGCATATTCCCTCCATATAGATGTAATGGACAATTAGTTTATCAAATGCTCCTAAGCCCCCCTGCCTCATGTGGTCTATAGACCACGAATAAAGGAAGCGCTCATTGAATATCTCCCAGAAAGTCAAAAAGTCATTTTACAGGAGGCAATAATAATAAAAAGTTGCAAAAATGATGCAAAATTCGTGAAAGATAGGGAACAATCACTATATAGATTATACAGGATTTTTATTGCATAGGATAGTATACTTTATTATACAATAACGATTGCATAGGTGAAGAGCAATAATTTCCAACATCAATTGCTTTCTTTTTAGCAACTATGCTATAATCAAAAGGCATATTTGTAGTTTTTGAATTGAACATATATAGACACGAATTGGTGCACGTTCCATTTAAATAGCCCTGAACAGGCACATGTGCAATATAAATTTAATCGCATATAAATTGCAATAGTCTTTTGCAAAAATCGCAAAAGTAGATAACCATATTTTGAATATTTTGTGAATTTCTAGTTCAACATAAAAATAAGATAAATATATTGTGATAAAAGGGGTTTTTATCACTGAAGATAAATAAAAAAATGGAGGTAAATTGTGTCAAGTAAAAAAAAGAATAAATTGAAGGTCATTCCATTAGGTGGACTTGAAGAGATAGGAAAGAACATGACTGCCTTTGAATATGGAGACTGTATTATTGTTGTAGACTGTGGAGTGGCTTTCCCTGAAGATGAGATGCTGGGGATAGATTTGGTTATCCCTGATGTGTCATACCTTGAAAAGAGTATCGACAAAATTAAAGGCATAGTGGTTACACATGGCCATGAAGACCATATCGGGGCATTACCTTATGTGCTAAAAAAAATTAATGTCCCGGTTTATGGAACTGAATTAACTCTCGCTCTAATTGAAAACAAATTAATCGAACATCAGATGTTGAACCAGGTTAAATTGAATGTTATAAAAGCCGGTGATACAATTGAACTTGGTATTTTTAAGGTGGAATTTATTCATTCTACGCATAGTATTGCAGATTCAGTTGCGCTTGCTATCTTCACCCCCGTTGGTGTTGTTTTGCACACTTCTGATTTTAAGATTGATCAAACTCCAATAGAAGGAGAACCTATGGATTTAGCCCGAATAGCAGAGTTGGGAAAAAAAGGTGTACTCCTACTAATGGCAGATAGTACCAATGTAGAACGACCTGGCTATACAATGAGTGAGAGAACAGTTGGTGATACACTTGATAATGTGTTTAAAAACGCAAAATCAAGAATTATTGTTGCCACCTTTGCATCCAACATCCATAGAATTCAGCAAATTGTCAATTCATCAGTTAAGTTTGACCGAAAGGTGGCATTAAGTGGCAGAAGCATGGTAAATGTGGTTACAGTTGCAATGAAGCTGGGGTATTTAAATATTCCTGCCGGTGTTTTGCTTGATATTGATAAGATCCAGAAGCTCCCCAGTGAAGAGATTGTTATGATAACAACCGGAAGCCAAGGTGAACCTATGTCGGCATTAACCAGAATTGCTTCATCAACGCACCGAAAGGTTGGAATTGAAAAGGGTGATCTGGTAATTATATCTGCAAGTGCGATACCCGGGAATGAAAAGTTCATTTCCAGAGTTATTGATGATCTGTTTAAGCAAGGTGCGGATGTAATTTATGACGAATTAGCTGAAACCCATGTTTCCGGGCATGCAAGAAAAGAAGAGCTTAAGCTTATTCACAGGTTAGTGCGTCCTCGCTTTTTTATGCCTATACATGGAGAGTATCGGCATTTGAAGCAGCATGCAAACCTGGCACATTTTTTAGGTATGAACGAGGAAGATACTTTTATAATGGAGAATGGTCAGGTTCTGGAGTTATCACAGAGAAAGGCGCAAATAACAGGAAATGTCCAAGCGGGAGATATTCTTATTGATGGTCTTGGAATTGGTGATGTGGGAAATGTGGTTCTTAAAGACAGAAAGCACTTGTCAGAGGATGGGTTAATTGTTGTTGTGGTAACTGTCAGCCCGGAAGGCAACATGATTACGGAGCCGGATGTTATATCACGTGGTTTTGTCTATGTAAAAGAATCTGAATCTCTCATGGACGACATCAGGGAATTTGCTAAGGAATCACTGCTTAAATGCTTTTGCCGAAGGAAAAACGGCTATAATAACATTAAGAATATAGTAAAAGATGAGCTTGGAACTTATCTTTACCAGAGAACAAAAAGAAAGCCGATGATACTTCCTGTTATTATTGAAATTCCAAAATGCTAAGTTCTTACAGTGAAATCAAGTTTAGATATTTTGAAATAAAAGAAAGCTTAGGGTAATGGTGCCCAAGCTTTCTTTTATTTATTCAATAAGCGCTTGCGCGAATTGCGCGCCAAAACGCGGGCGCTGAAAGCGCCTTCCTTGCACGTTTTGTGTGCAACGCACCGCGAGCATTTTATCAAATGCCCTTCAGTGGGGGATTGTACCCGCCACTGAAGCAGAAATCGGTTTATCCCCCGCCTATAGAGGCAGGGGTCTTAGGGCATTTGATAAAC
>DAIPML010000316.1:0-3948 GCA_036768735.1 Clostridiales bacterium
ACATAAGTGCGGGTGGTCTGTCAGTTTTAAAGGCTGCTTTATCTGAGTACGGGCTCATTTAATAGATTAATTACCGGCAATAATGCTTTACTATTTATCAAAAGTTCTTTCAATGGTGGGTTCAATCCCTACTGTAGGAACATTTGATATAATGACTGGTCGTAGGCAGAGCCTGGCTGGTCGCACATGTATCCGGTCTGCTCGCACATGCATCCGGTCTGCTCGCACATGCATCCGGTCTCGCGGCATGATGTACACAAAACGCATAAGGAAAGCGTTAAAGCGCCCATGGCATATTTTGTAAGCAAAAACGTGGTTTAGCGCACAATTCGCTTAAGTGCTATTGAATTTACGAAAGGATGGTTTATATGGTCAGGATTCTACTAAGCGGGTGTAATGGAAAAATGGGGCAGGTTATAACAAACATTGCCCGCTACCGCGAGGATGTAAAAATTGTTGCCGGTTTTGATATAAACGACTCAATTTCAAATGACTATCCTGTTTATAACAAGATTGAGCAATGCAATATAACGTTTGACGTTATTATTGATTTCTCTCATCCGGCAGCATTACCCTATATATTAAACTTTGCTGTTTCAAGAAAAGCACCTCTTGTTGTGGCAACAACAGGAATCTCTGATGAGCAGATAGCAAAAATCAAGGAGTGCTCAGATAACATTCCTATTTTGTTTTCCGCTAATATGTCTTTAGGTGTTAATTTGCTTTTGGAATTGGTTCAGAAAGCTGCAAAGCTTTTGTATAGTAACTTTGATATTGAAATAGTTGAGCGCCACCATAATCAGAAAATTGATGCTCCAAGTGGAACCGCTCTGGCACTTGCTGATGCGATAAACAAGGCATTGCCCGAGAAATATAGATATGTTTATGACAGGCACACAAAAAGAGTTAAAAGAAGTAAGGATGAAATCGGTATTCATGCAATCCGTGGCGGGAATATAGCCGGAGATCACACCGTTATATTTGCAGGAAATGATGAAATAATCGAATTGAGACATATGGCAAATAGCAAGGAAATATTCGGCGTGGGAGCTTTAAAAGCTGCTGTATTTCTGCATGACAAGACTCAAGGATATTACACCATGAAAGATCTTTTGAATGTATAGGTATAGGAAAGGGTAGGTTAACACCTACCCTTTATTTTCTTCTAGGAGTATGCTCGAGTTCACATCAAGCATTATTCATTATTATCCCTATATGTTATTTGTTACGCTTCATCTATTTGCTCTGTTTAATCTGTTTGTTCTGTTTAATCTGGCTTCTCTGTGTTTCATCTGTCTGGTCTGCTTCACCTGTATTCTGTTTCATCTGTCTACTCTGTTTTATCTATCTGTTTTACTTCAGATTCTTCTTGAACCTCATCTTCCAGTTGAAACTCATCTTCCAGTTGAAACTCATCTTCCAGTTGAAACTCATCCTCATTTTCGGCCTGCTGAATCATGTATTTATCCAGTTTTGAATATACATAAAAATTGGTTATATAGCTAATAAGACTGAAGGTTATAATGAACATTAAGAGATAACCAATTGTCGGATAGTAAAAAAACGGAAGTACAATTATCACAGTACAGATAATCAAAATTAAAAGATTAGGGAAAAATTTCATAATCGCAAAAAGGAATGCATTTTTATATAACTGCTTTATGGTGAGCTTAAAAGTTACCATCATCGGGTAAATATACATGCTCATCATCGCAAATAATCCAAAAGCAACAATTATTAAAGCATTTGCTGCAGTTACCCAAAGACTGGTACCCTCAATATTTAAATAAATGTATATATCAATAAGAGAGAGAACTGTAACTAAACAATTTATTAAACCAACAATCATGCTTTGCTTGAAATTCTTTTTTGCATGTTCAATAAAATCACTCCATATAAAAGAGTGCTCTTCTCTGGAATAATTACGCAGAACATATGTCATTCCCGCCTGAGCCGGACCTGTGGTGATTAATGGGAAACAAACAGCCGGAAGAAGCAGTGGAACAACAACTCCTAATAAATATAAGGCAATATCATCCATAGGGACTTCAAGCGCCCCAGCTTGAATTAAAAGATCCAAATAATACATGGAAAAAAATATAAAGAATATTAAAGCGGGAATGTTGAACAAAGTAAATAAAAGATTTACTTTAATAATATTCCAGAACTTTCGACCAAGCACTTCGAAAAAAACAACAAACCTGGATTTTGGAGGTGCATCTTTTGGCACTCCAGGACCTTCCCGTGTATAATCAAACAAACCAAAAAAACCTGCCATATTAACCCTCTTCTTTCGTCAAATGCTTTATCTAATAAGATAACAGCATATTTCTATATCGTATAAAATCTATTTGTACAATTAAGTAAATTGTACCAGATGATAAGATGCTATTCAATAGAAGATTTTCACAACATAGAAATAAGAAAGTAAGTAAAGTACACAACGACAGCTTATTATTTACCATTGAGCAGGCGTAATAATATGGGCGCCATTTGTCGAGGTCATGTTACATGCAGTTTAAATTTTTCAAATTACTTGACACTACATCTTTTCCTTAGTATAATAATTTTTGCTGCAACATTTCTTTATAGCTGTAGCATTAGTATATTTCATATATTAGTATTTTTGCGAGTGTGCTGGAATTGGCAGACAGGCACGTTTGAGGGGCGTGTGTCGAATGGCGTATGGGTTCAAGTCCCATCACTCGCACCAAGTTTTATCTGAAAATCGCATATTTTCAGGCTTTCAAAGAAAAACAGCACCTTATTCTTTATGAATTTGGGAGCTGTTTTTTGATATTTGTGAATAAAATAGACTATGATAACCGTCTCCCTCACTCTTACTGGTTTTCATTCGGATCCATACCAGAGCTGACGCATTTCTTCACAGGTTTCAAGCAACTCGTTTAGTGTACCCTGAGCCTCAATCTTACCATTCTTCAATATAATGATATTGCTGGCTTGCTTGAATGCTGCCTTTCGATGAGACACAACAAGGCAGGTTTTGTTGCTTTGCTCAAACACTCTCTCCCACAGAATTTGCTCAGTTTCTACATCCAGAGCGCTGGAGAGATCATCAAAAACAAGCAAATCCGATTGGCGTACAAACATACGGGCAGCTGCAGCACGTTGCATTTGCCCTCCTGAAAGCTTGACCCCTCTTGGTCCGACCTTCGTAGACAGTCCATCTTCAAGACGCTGCAGGTCGTGTTCCATTACTGCTTGGCGGATTGCCTGTTCAATATCCTTATCTTCTGCTTCCAATCCCATCAAAATATTATCGCGTAAAGTATCACTGAACAAGCGCGGAATTTGGGCTGTGTAAGCACTATGAGGAGGAATGAAAAAATCTCCGGGATTCTCGACAATCTGCTCATTCCAGTAAATCTCACCTGTATCCTTTGGTAAAAGGCCAAGTAATACTCTTAGCAGAGTGGTCTTTCCCGATCCATTTCGTCCGGTGATTACAGTAAAGGAACCCTTCTTCAGTTTAATATCTATCCCTTTGATTCCATTCTCTGTTCCCGGGAAAGTATATCCAAGATTTTTAGCTGCAAGCTCATTTAACTCATCCTCTTTACTTTTTTCCTTATATACAACCTTTGGAAGGGTGCCATCAACATAGATGGGATCAAGAGCAATGAGTGCCTCAGGCTCAGCACCATCCATCAAACGAATCATCCGTTCCACCGATACTCCAATTTGCTTGTAACGAGCTACGAGCATGCCTGCAAAGGCAGTAAATTCACTGATGAATTGCAGATAAAAAACAAACAATGCAAAATCTCCTACGGTAAAGGTCTGTTCACTCATGGCCTGTCCGGCCAATATAAGAATTGCACTGGTTCCGATATTTGCAGCATTGCGAAAAACAGAACCCAAAATTTCATTGAACAGCCGATCTTTCAACGATACCTTACGACGCTCTTCGTTCAACTTATGCAAGTT
>DAIPML010000015.1:0-26438 GCA_036768735.1 Clostridiales bacterium
ATGTTACAAAAACTGAGTTGGATGCTGTAAAAACGGAACATGCAGCAGCAAGGGAAGAAATAGAATTAGAAAAGGCATCAGCTAATGAATTTAAAACAGAAGGTTCGGAAGAAACCAAAATAGAATATTCTATATCAGAAGGTTCTAAATCAGATGGAGCCATATCAATAGGAACTAAACCAGAAGAATCCAAAGTAGAAGAATCAAAACCAGAGAAGAAACATAAAGAGATCATTTCTGAATCAAAATCCGAGTCAATCCTAAAAAATATTTTTATAAACAGGTTTTCTCGCCAAAAGGTTGAGGAGATTATTGGAGAGCCCACTTTAGATGATCAAGAAGATTCTCTTGATAATATGTTGGCAGACGAAGAAGTGGCTGATACTGGCAGTATCATAAATAAAAATGAAATAGACTATGAGAAATCGAACATAAGTGATGGTAAAGAGTTAAACTTAGATAATGATAAGCTATTTGACTTAGATGCTGATAACGCATTAGGCTTAGACGATAAAAACGCATTGGACATAGATGCTGATAACGCATTAGGCTTAGACGATAAAAACGCATTGGACTTAGATGCTGATAACGCATTAGGCTTAGACGATAAAAACGCATTGGACTTAGATGCTGATAACGCATTAGGCTTAGATGATAAAAACGCATTGGACTTAGATGCTGATAACGCATTAGGCTTAGATGATATAAAAGCGTTGGACTTAGATGCTGATAACATTTTAGACTTAGATGATATAGAAGTGTTGGACATAGATAGTGGTAACGCATTAGGCTTAGCAGATGAAGAGCTTTTAGACTTAAATGATGAAAAAGAAATTCTTATAGATATTGATAAGGCTAAAATTAATGTGGAACCGGAAGAAATTATTGAAAAGTCTTTGGAAATTACCGAAACCGAACCTTTAGAGGCGATTGAATCTGAACCGCAAGAGATAGTAGGAGTCGAATTTTCAGAGACTGCTAGAACTGAGACTCAAGAGATAATAGAAGATGAATTTTCAGAGACTGCTAGAACTGAGACTCAAGAGATAGTAGAAGATGAATTTTCAGAGGCTGTTGAATCTGAGCTTCTAGGGGTAGTAAGAAACGATCTTTCAGGAACCGTTGAAGATAAACCATTGGAAGATGCAGAAACCGTACCTGTTGATACAAAATCTTTAGAATCCAAACCATTAGAAACAACTGAAACAGAGTTGTTGGAAACCATTGGAACTGAACCATTGAATCAGGCAAACATTTTTAATCAATCGACAGTTGCGTTGGAACGAACATTCGGATATGATGTAAGCATAGAAAAAAATGTTGACACACCGGATATTATTGATAAAATGGGAGTAGACAAAACACCAATAGAGAATGTCCCTTATTTGGATTCAAATGGCTTAAGCCTTAATGAAATTATCGATAAGGCATTTATCCTTAAGCAGAATGGCAGGGAAGTGGAAGCAGCATCATTGTATATTGAGGCTCTTGACATGAAACCGGATAATGAAGCCGCATTCTGGATTATATTGGATATTTGCTCTATTTATAAAAGTGCCGGCCAAACTGAGCTGGCTGAAGATATACTTCTAACATATATAGATGAATTTGAACATTTAATGAGCGAAGAGGTTAAGGATCAGATTCTGCAAGGTCTATATTAATAAGGTCTTGTGCGAATAGCGAAGGTGTCCTACCGGAAATCCGTAAGGGGGTAAACTTGTAATGAAAAAATCACACCAGATCATAGGGTTGCCAATTATTAGCATTTCTGACGGTAATGAAGTGGGGAAGGTAAAAAATATTGTTTTAAATGCAGATGATGGTACAATTGATTACTTTGTAGTTGACAGTGGTATTCAGGTGCTAAGCACCAGGGTTATTCCAACATCAAATGTTCTTGGTATAGGCGAATATGCCATGACAGTTTTAAACCCTGAAGCAATAAGTGATATAAGCAAAATCCCATCAGCAATTGATCTGTTACAGAAAAATATTACAGTTAAAGGCACAAAGGTGCTTACCAAAAAAGGCAGTCTTATTGGAGAAACCGGTGATATATTTGTTGACGTTGAAAATGGCTGCAACATTGTTGGTATTGAATATATCGCAGACATTACCCAGAAAAAGGTTCGCTTAATTCCAAGATCTAGTGTAATTACTTTTGGAAAAACACTTTTGGTTGTTGAAGATGACGTTCAAGCGAAGCTTTTGGATAATCCGTCCGATTTGTCTGAGAATAATTTTTCAGAAAACCAAAAAAAAAATAATGATGATATTTCAATAAATATTAACGAAGAGTATAATGCGGTTTTCAAGGAAGAAACGCCAGATAATCCCGTGGTAGATAATATCTCTGTTGTTATTCAAAGCCCACAGGCTTCGGAGCAGGTTACGGAGGAGCAAAAGCCTGAAGTGAAAAGCTCTGCCGCAGAACTCTTTGAAGAGAGGCAACGACAATACTTAAGAGGTCGTAAGTCCACAAAAAATATAGCCGACAATCATGGAACAATTATTTTAAGAGCAGGAGAAACAATAACTGATCAAGCTATTGATAAGGCTAAAGTTGCCGGGAAACTCGTTGAACTGGTTATGAACAACGAAGCATAGCTAAAACGCACAATTTGATTTACATAACAGAGCCGGGAAGTTATCCTGGCTCTGCCTATTTTAGATGTTGTAGCATTGTATGACGCATAAATGGGCAGTGAAGGTCCACTACCAGGAGCTGATGCCATCTTAATTTGGAGTTGATAATTTGCTTAAATCTAAGAATTTCAAATTTTGGTTCGTTATAATTGTGATTCAAATCATAATTGCCTGTGCTGTTCCAACAGGTATTTTCTTGTTGCTTCCAGCCGAAAACGAAACTATTAACCTTGATATATCTGACAGGTTTTTTAAGAATTTAACACCAGAAGAAGCAGAGAACGTTTTGAAAACATATTTTGCAGATATAATAGACTCCGGAGCAGTTGTTCTTAATGCTGACGGAAAATCTGCTGAAATACCATATAAATTATTTGAGCTTCAGATTGATGCTTCAAAAATATTCGAGGCTATACATAAAGGTCGATTTAGCAACAGATACTTCCAATTAATAGGCAAATCAAACCAGGATGATGTCCCAAAACCAATTATATCACTTAATTCAGCAAAGCTTAAGGATGCTCTAAAAAGATATATGGCTCTTTTTATCAAAGAACCGGTGGATGCAAGCTTGGTACTGCAGCAGGGTACTGTTAAAATCACTCCGGGAATTGATGGAGTTGCTCTTGATATTAATGAAGCAGTAGCCTATATAAAGAAACAGTTGGAGTTTGAACCGATAAAAGAAATAGTAATTTCGCAATCATCGACACCTGAAGTCTTTACTGTTCTGAAGTCTGAATATACAGGGGAGGAATTAAGCCGGTTTACGCAGATATATGGTATGGTTAAGGGAGAATTAACCTCTGACTCAATAAATCCTTTTCAAAATATTTTAGATAATATAAATGAACTTAAAATAGCACCCGGAGAAGAGTTTTCCTACCGGGAAAGAGCCCCATTAACACTTGAAACAGATTCCTCCCACATAGTTTTAGCGTCTGCTATTTACAAAGCGGTTCTTTCAGTACCGGATATAAAAGTAACATACAGAAAGCCTGCTAATCAGCCAATTCCAGATATAGAACCGGGTTTTGAGGTTAATCTTGAGAAGGATGGAGATCTTAAATTCCTGAATGCGTCGGATTCTAATCTATTGCTTGTATACAATGTTGAAAAGACCGGGAAATGGGAAATTGCGCTTGTTGGTGAACCTGGTCTTACCTTTGGCGAAATAAAAACAGAGCACATAAAAATTGCACCTCCTGTTATCTATTCACAAGACATCAAGCTGCCTGTGAATTCACAGGAGGTTATTGAACCCGGTAAGGAGGGCTTGACTGTAAGGGTATTTCGGGTTATAGAAAACGAAGTCACTCAACTGTACGAGGATGTATATCAACCTGTTTATAAGATAATTGCCATCGGTAGCGAAGTTAAAAAGGGAGACATTAACAGGAAATAACAGCAAATCTTCATCTAGCAAAATTGTGCTTTCCGATAGCCAAAATTATGGGTCTGGTCCATATCCATTTGCTGGTCGCAGTTGCCGGATTGTAGTAATAAATACAGCCATACGTCGGATCCCAGCCATTTAGAGCGTCACGTGCTGCTTTGTAGGATTGTGAAGTGGGTTCGAGGTTTATCTGACCATCACTTACAGCATCAAAAGCACCGGGTTGATAAATTACACCTGCTATTGTGGTTGGGAATCGGCTATCCCGTACCCGGTTCAAAATTACGGCAGCCACGGCAACCTGACCGATATAAGGCTCGCCCCTTGCTTCTCCATGAATTATGTGTGCCAGAAGGTTTAGATCTTTATTGTTGGATCTGGGCTGGACTCCGGTCGGAAGACCTAGAGCAGATAACGTTTCCGAGCCTACAACTCCGTCAACCTTAAGACCGTTTTTATATTGGAAATACCGCACTGCTTTATAGGTTTGATAACCATAAACGCCATCGACATTTCCTTCGTAATAGCCCCACTGCTTCAGCTTTTTTTGAATATTGGTAACCTCATCACCTCTGGAGCCATAATAGGACAGAACCACATGGCTGTATCCGGTAAAGTCACGGAACCCGTCTGACAACACGGGTATTAACAAACATACTGCTATAGCAACGGCAATAATTATTCTCAATACTTTTCCCTTTAGCATATTCTACCTCATTTCAGCTAACTTACATTTCATCAGCCTTCGAAAGAAAATTGGATAACCATATTGTGATTGTAGCAGGTTGCAGCAAGCTGCAACTTTCTGCTGTATGAAACGTCATAAATTCCGGTTATTTTAATTTTATTGTTATATCTAACTTCAACATTTCTTATAATTAAAATGCAAGTTTTTAAGATGTTACATATGGTAAACCTGCAGGAAAAAGTCGTTTCACAACTTTCGGAAAGCAATCATAATACAGTTTACATTGAGATTTTGTGCATATGGGCTAAAAAGTATTCTAATATTAGCAATGAAATGAATGGAAAAATACTGCGTACAAAAAAAGATATCTTCACATTTTATATAGTGTGAAGATATCAAAAGAACTTGTTTTTATTTGAAATAAAAGTATCACAGCGGTATAAATTCGTCATAAAAAAGGGAAAAGTTGTTTATCAAAACCCGCTAAAAAGATAAAAGCCAAAAGAACCAACAGGAAATTGTCACAATCGTCATCTGTTGCAATTAAAATAATTAGACCAAATAGTAAGATATCGTCTAGCTGAATATGTTTAAATAAATTTTTCAGGTCAGGAAGACCACTTGAAAAATGAGGTGATATTGCCTTTGGTCTTTTATAGCTGTCCTTTTCAGTGGGTAATGGAATATTGGAAAGCTCATTATTATCAAAACCTGGCATTATATCAACCTCCCACCATTATTCGTAAACGCTTTTACTATTTCAGCAATCTTCAGGATATTAATACATGTATTACACCGCTCTCTTCGAGTGGAGTTTAAAAAAGGATGAACAGATCTTAAAAGATTAATTCTCGAATCCTGTATATTACTCATTTGACCGAGCATGTTTTGTATATTATAAATCCAATCCGATTCCTGATGCGGTGTTGTTCTGGGAGCATCTGAAAAAGATAATTCAGGATCATTTCCTTCGGCAGACTGTGAACCGATGTCCGTTCGATTGGGTTCGTCTGAAGAGCCTAATGAATTAAAAAGCTGCCTTATTCCCTCTTGTGCTTCTCTGCTGCCTAACATATCGGAAATTTGGCGTATTTTATCATCCATTCCCTGTGCCATGTGTATAACCCCCTATAAACAGTTCATTTAATTCTATGCGCCTAGTTATCGAAGCATGTCACGTATTTTGCGAATCACCATTTCACTGTCCCTGCCTAGGACTTGATGAATTTTTTGCATGTCCGCATCAGATACCTTGCTCTTCAATTCAGCAACATCAATGCCAAGCTCATCTAAGCGTTTCTTGTCATACTCATCCATTTTCTGAAGCACTTCATTAATATCAACATTCTGTAATTTTTTTCTCAGATCGCTGGGGCTCTCGTTTTTAAGCATTTCTAGTCCCTTCTCTATTTTTTTCTTTGTTATCTGACCCTGCACATAATTTGAAAAATCCTTCATAAAATCACCTCTGCAAAATATCACAGTCTCAGTTTATGCAAAATGACTTGTTCTCGTGCATAAAAACCGATAAAATACAATATGGTTAATTACCGATAGACCGTGAACTATAACTGTTTACCTGTTAATAAACAGGGTAATATTATGAAGGTAAGAATCGGTAGAAAGAGGTGCTTTATGATATACGATGCAATTATTATTGGAAAAGGTCCAGCGGGCATATCAGCCGCCTTGTACACAATACGCTCAAATATTAAAACTCTTGTTATAGGCATGGATAACAGTTCTCTTGCAAAGGCTGAAAAAATAGAGAATTACTATGGGTTTGCAAAGCCTGTTTCGGGAAAGCTGTTGCTTGAAGAAGGCGAAGCACAGGTGAAAAACATCGGCGGTGAAATACTGGTGGAGGAAGTCGTCGGTATTGAAAAAGAGGATATATTCATTGTTAAAACAACGAAAAACACATATAAAGCCATTTCTGTATTAATTGCAGCAGGACAGAAGCCCGCAGGAGTTAAAATACGTGACCTTAAAAAATTTGAAGGCAAGGGTGTAAGCTATTGTACAACTTGTGACGGATTTTTTTACCGTCGAAAAAACGTTGGAGTGCTGGGTTATAAGAATTATGCATTACTCGAAGCTAATGAACTTATTAATTTTACTGATAAAATAACCATATTTACGAATGGAGTGAAGCCGGAGTTCTCACCTGAGATCGAACACTTAATACCAAAGTTTAATTTTGTCGATAAGCCGATACAGGCATTCGAAGGTGATGAGGTTATAAAACAGGTTGTTTTTGTAGATGGCACCAAATTTCCGATCGACGGAATATTTATTGCATACGATAGCGCATCCAGCATAAGCTTTGCCTTAAAAATGGGTATTTTGACTCAGGAACAAGCCATTTTAACCAATACCAATCAGGAAACAAATATTGAAGGGCTGTATGCAGCCGGAGATTGCACGGGCGTTTTTAAGCAGGTATCAGTGGCTGTTGGGCAGGGAGCCATAGCAGGAAAGCATATGGCAGAATATGTAAGGGCACAGAAAAAGAATAAGTGAAAGAAACGGCTAATAAATATTTTCAACCATTCTGGTTGAAAAATGCCTGGTGGCGGGTATCTATTTATCACAACAGGCGGTGAATCAAAACATTACGGGTCGATAAGTCGGAGCGTTCCTGTAGCTGGGGTTATCCTTCCTAGGGGAGCATTCCGGTAGGTACGCTCCTTTGATCCGCTCCGGGTTTGCTGGATTTTGCATGCAAAATCCTCTACTCCCGCTTCGTTGAAATGGTGTGTTGAAAATATAGCTTGCTACGCAAGCACATAAAATAAAGTACGTTATTTTGCTTTGCAAAAAACGGGTCTAAGCAATTTCTTCCGTTATTTAAGAAAAAATTAAATCTATCAATGAAACGATTTCATTTTCTATTTCATCAAGGCTTAATGCTCCCACTGATTTATAGAAATATTTTCATCCTAAATAAATTCTATCACCTTAATCTTGTAACGGCATTAATTTAAAATAAAATTACTTAGAATCGGTAATTACACAGGTTATAGGTCAGACGCTCATGTGAAGTAGTGGTTGATTACGTTGTTCGAGGCTTGTGGTGCGACTATATGTTGTATAGAGTAGCTGTAACGAGGCTCGGATTTTTACATGGTACAGGATTTGGCAATGAGAGGCATTATTTTGGAAAATAAAATATCTAATTCTAAGGAACTGGCAAAGGTTATAGGCGGGGAAAAGATCAACGAATTAATTATAAAGGGGAAACCTTATAAATACTGCAATACTCGCTACTTTTCCATGAACATCTGAACATACACTTTACAAAAAAATCATAATTAGATATACAAAAAGTAAAATAATGAAGCTTGTTATACTTGGAGTAAAGGTATCGATAAAAGAGAATGAGGTTTAGGTTCTGGAGGTCGAGGAAAGAATTAATATGGAGCTTATGCTTTAAAGCATCTTGACGAAGAACTAAAAATTGGAGGTGTATAACAATGCTGATTGCAGATGTATTAAAAGCTCTTGAACTGGATGATATGCATGAGTCATGGCGCTGTAATTGGGAAGCCACACAAAAGACCTATCCCGGAGCCAGCGTTTTTTTTCTTGAGGATGACTTTGTTGACAAGGCAAATCTAATACTACACTTGCCCGATGATGCAATTGAAGCATATCATCGTGCGACGGAAATGGTAAGAAAACGGGAAGAATTAAGCAGGTTGGCATGGCATGCCCGGCAAATTCTTTTTTCAAGCAGCGGGAAGGAACAAAGTGATATATGGCAAAACTGGCCATCTTTGAAAGCATCCATGGGGGAGATGGAGGGAATGTTTGCCGTATTGGTTTTTGTTTCCGAATTACCGGCTGTCTCCGAGTATTATGAAAAGAAGGGCATACCACAAAAAATATTGATAGATACTATGAATGATGTGGACATATGGATGCGTGATTATTATAACTTGCATGGTGTCTGGGGGTTGGATGAATTATGCTGGGCAATTCATCATTTCACGTTCAAAATATTCAAGCTGGGAAGGCTTCAGTTTATGCCGGAACCGTTCACAGGAAGCATTAAGGTATACAGGAATAAAAAAAACAGTGAAGTTGTCGCTTTGATGGAGGGTGGCGTAAAAGTTAGAGATGACGGGCGGTTTGATGGAAATAACAGCATAGAAGACTCGCATTCTTACTGGTTTACTTCTATAGATGAGAAAAATGGTTTTGTAACAGCTAACCCGGTTTTCCCCGATGGAATTGTATCAAAGAAATTGATATCCGTCTCGTTGAGTGAATGGGAGCTTGTTTTACAAAAGGGAGATCCTGTTTTAAATATACATATTCCGAGAGACGGGAGAATGCCATATGAGATGTGCCTCGAATCAATAAAAACGGCATATGATTTTTTCCATAAACATTTTCCGGAACAATCCTTCAACGGCTTTGCTTTAATTACTTGGTTCCTTGATCCGCAGCTGATAAAAATGATGCCGGCTTCTTCAAACCTTGTGAGGTTCCAGAAAGAGTTTTATTTATACCGTCAAACAGATAGTGATGGATTATTACGGCGTTTTGTTTTTAGAGGGTTTGCTCTGGATTCTTCTGATGCTCCCAGAGAATCGTCCCTGCAGCAATCCATACTTGATTATGTTGAAGATGGTAATCATATGTATACCTGCTCAGGTTTTATTCTAAATGATGATATTGATTATTTTGGGACCAATTTTTACCAATCGATTTTATAAAAATACCCCTAAGACCCCTGCCTCAGAGCGTATTTTTAGCCCTGTTGGCTAAAAAACGCATGTCGGGGGATAAACCGATTTCTGCTTGGCACAAAAAACTAACCGTAAGTTTTTGTAATTCTTCAATAGATTGCCGGGATATGGACAGTAGCCTTTGTCCCGGCACCAGGTTTGCTCAAAAATGACAGACCGTATTTTTGCCCATAGTATAATCGAATTCTCTGGTCTATATTTTTTATTCCATATCCTGATGCTTCTTCGGGAATACTGTAATTAAGCAGATTCTTCAGCTTTTCCTCAGGAATACCAATTCCGTCATCTTCAATGTTTATAAATATGCTATCATTCATTTTATCAACTGAAACACTTATAACTCCTGATTTGCTGTCTTTTTCGAATATACCATGTATTATAGAATTCTCAACAATGGGCTGGAGAATTATTTTTAGGGTTTTGTATTTTAAAACTTCTTCCTGTACATCTATATTATAACTGATCCTGTTTTGAAACCTCATATTCTGGATATGTATATATATTCTTATATGTTCCAGCTCTTCACCTATTGTTATAATTTCTTTGCCCTGGCTCAGGCTCAGTCTGTAAAATCTAGACAGGGCTGTCACCTGAGCCGCTATATCGGGGATATTATTCAGTAATGCTGTACTGTTTATCATCTCAAGTGAATTATATAGGAAGTGGGGGTTAATTTGAGCCTGAAGGGCTTTTAATTCCAGATTCTTAACCTCTAAACCCAGTTTGTATTTTTCTTCAACTAGAATATTGATTTTTGATATCATATAGTTAAAGTCGCCCATTAGATGCCCAATTTCATCGTTTCCTTTTTTGACCAATAAGACACCTGTCAAATCTGATTCGGCCTTTTTCATTTCATTTGAAAGTATAGACAGCCTTTCTACAGTGGAAGCAGAAATATAGTATGCAAGGATATAAGCGGCAAGTGAAACCAATAGCATTATCAATAACATTTCATTCCTTAGACTTTTTGCTGTAGCTGCAACATCTTTCACAGGCAAAAGGGTTACAAGATACCAGTTATTATGGTTTATACGCTTTACGTTAATATAGGAATCATTGTTTCCTGTTTTGATTTCTTCCCAACCCTTATTATTAAGCAGGCTTAAATCAGATGCATCAGGTATCAGCATATCAAAAAGAGTAGAAGTGCTTATTATCTGATTAGCATTTTCAGATAAGTATGTAACGCATCCTAGTGTAATTAGTGTGTTCTTGATTACAGATTCAATACGCCCGGCGGATATATCAATCTTTATAATTCCGATTTTTTGCGTAAAATCGCCGGGATCATATATAATTCTTGCCATGGAAAAAGAATCTATTTCCTCGGAATGCTGATCCGTATTAATGGCTGGAATAATCCACATGGAATTTTCTCCGGATCCGTCAAGCCTTTTATACCATTCAGTGTGCTCAATACTTTTATAATTGGTAATGACACTGTTGTCTTCTATCAGTATTTTATCGCCAAATGTATAGAGATGAATGTATTCCAGATATGTATTACTCCTAAGATACAAAAATAAATTGAACAAATCGTCCTTATCCTTAACTTCGTCGATAAGATCATGCTCACTATATGTTCTTAACATAACATCATATACAAGCTGGTTGGTTGTAATAACAGTGAGGGCATTATAAGCAATCTCAAAATCTCTGTTTAGGATGTTGACAGTCTCATCATATACCTGTGTTCCGGAGTTAAGCGTTTGCTTATGCATTACAACAGATATTTTCGAATATATTAAAAATGTGAAAAAAGACAGGGGTATAACTATCAAAATGAAATAAAGCAATAACAGCTTATGGCGCATTTTAACATTATCTAGTATATTAATCGGCTTAAAAAGATTTTTTAGTTTCATAGTGCAGCTCCATAAACTTTTTTGGCTTTAAGCCTGTAGCTTTTTCAAATACTCTTGAGAAATACTTTGCATCGGCGTAACCTACATCATATGCAACATCCTGAATTTTTACGGCAGGTTTTTTTAAAAGTTCCTTTGCCTTTTTTATCCTGTATTCTGTAATGTACTGGTTTATTGTCCTTCCTGTCCCTCTTTTAAAAAACACACATAAATAGGACGCAGTCAGGTATATATGCTTTGCAATTAAATTAACTGAAAGCGCAGGATTGTCATAATTATTGTGTATAAAATTCATAATCTTTACCAGCATGTCTGCAGAGGTGTTATTCATTTCTATATACGAGAAAATTGAATCTATCAAAGAAACGATTTCCTTCTCTATTTCATCAAGGCTTATGGAGTTGGCAATAGTATCCGGAATAAAAGCGCATTCATCGTTTAGCAATTGTATATTGCGCTCGCGGGCATGCATGGTTAAGAGCATAACTATGCGGAAGAAAATGCTTCTTATATAATCCGGTTGGGTATTAGGACATTTTCTAATTTCATTTGCAAGTCTTTTTATTAAGATAATAGTTTCACTCTGGCTGTCTTTGTTTAGTGTATCTTTAATCTGATTAAGAAAAGATTCATCAAATACGAATGGATTACCGGTAATTTCAGAAGATAACAAGACACGCTTTATACCCTTGTAAAAACGCTGCTGGAGTGCTATAACCGCAGCATTGTACGACACTGGAATCATTCCGAACCCCATTTCTAAAGAGCCTAATGCAACAGATACTAAGGGATATGAATCCATAAAACTGATTTTATCAATATAACTCTGCAAAGCACTTTTAACTTCGTAATAATCCGGTTTTGGATTTGAAAAATGTAATATTATATGCTCGTTCCCCTTAAAGCCAAGCACATACTTTTTATCAAAAGGAGCTAGTTTGTTCACAAGGCTACCAAGGCACTCCTTTCTAATGTCATCATGATTTTCTTGGATCTTTTCAGAAGATAAATGAAAATGAAGTATGGCTGTCATATAATAAAATGAGTCCTCAAATTGAAGCCCCAGTACTTTTATTTTTTCATCTATATTAGTTAAGCCATTTTTGGTGCTAATGAGCTCTAAGCAAAAGGCTGACATCTCTTCGGTTATTTGCTTTTGCCAATGCTCCTTATCAGCCAATGCTTCTTTCGCTGCTGATTTGAGAACCTTGGTAAGCTCATTGAGATCAACCGGCTTTTCAACATAATTCACTGCTTTATAACGAATAGCGGCTTTTAGATACTCCTTGTCCGAATAACCGGTTAAAAAAATAATTTTGCAGTTAGGCAAGGCTTCTCTTAAATTTTCTACTAATTGGATACCATTCATTTTTGGCATTTTTATATCGGTCAGCAAAATATCAGGCTTCTCATCTTTTGCAATTTGCAAAGCATCAGCGCCGTCTTCAGCTTCACCCACCCAGCCTATACCCAGCTCATTCCAGTTTATAAGCTTGGAAATAACATCTCTGGTTCCTTTTTCATCATCAACAACAAGTATTTTTAACAAATGCTAACCTCACTGATTTTATAGAAATATTTTCTTCCTAAGTAAATTCTATCATCATAGCTCCGAAAAGGGAATAAAGAAAAGTTTTCACCCTATATAAATTTTATCACCTTATTCATGGTGTTACAATGTTTTACAATATGATTATCTCCCAGAAAGTTATAACGGGGCTACAGGATGAATCACTGTCCCACCTCTGTAGGTGCCCTGGAAGGCCATAAATTTAGCCATTGGGCTAAAAAACATTATACCATACAACGGAGGAAAAGGTATTATGAAAAACAATCGAAAGCAACGAATTTTGCGGGTTTCTGCAGCTACCGTTAAGATGTACAACCAAGGCTTTGAAGCTATAGAGCAGCTAATCGATAAAGCAGCTTCCTGTAAAACGAAAAGCAATTCAATAAGTGTTAAATATATCCATACATATATACACGTGCCGTTTGCTATGGCATTGCAAAGAAAATGGCATATATGCAAGGAAATACAGAGGTCTTAGGGTAATTAGGTAAATATGGAAGAGAGGAGTGATTTCGCTAAAGCTTTAATTTCGTAGTATTGGAGGTGATAAAGCTCAATTTAAGAAAATCAATTATTATTTAAAAATCAAATGAGAGGATAGCAAGTATGAAAATGAAAAGAATTTTAGCTTTATATCTGATTATTGTGTTTGTTTTCTCCGCCTTTACTTCAATGATTCCGGGCGGAATAGGGCAGAATGTTTATGCGGAAAATTTGGGCACTGGCACAGAACCGGACAGCACAGAGCTCGATGGTGAATCAAACCAAGTCGAAAGCAGCGATGAAGGCTTTCAAAGCATGTCCGTCACCGATGAAGTTTATGGGGTTATAAATCCGGGATTTGATGATCCCGAAATAGAACCATGGCTTGTATCTGGTGGCTGGAATGCTGCAGATTCTGTTTATTCAATTTGTACAACCGATCCACGAAGTGAACCAAATTGTGTAAGGTTGGATCATGCAAGAAGTGGCAAGGATTTATATCAAAGGGAGGTTGCTGTTAAACCAAATACAGATTATACATTCTCTTTTTATGCTAAAACGGAGATAGATCAAGCAATAAGATATTATGTAACTAGATCTAATCCCGAAGGCGATTGGGTAACAAAATTAACGAATTATTTAGAAACCTACAGTAGCAATGGAGAGTGGAACCAGTATACAGTAGCTTTCAACAGCAAAGAAGCAACGTTGGTTATTATAGTCTTATCGGATTTCGCTTCTTCAGCCCAAGATTCAATAAGTTACATTGATGATGTTGAATTGCGTCCATCATCATCTGCATTAACAAAAGCCAAGGTAGCAGCTTCGGAAAAAACAGAAACGGATTATACAGAAGAAAGCTGGACGGTTCTTGCTCAGGCACTGGCAATGCCTGAAGAAACCAAAGAGGAGATGGCGGCCAAGACAGCAGCGATAAACAATGCAATTACGGGTTTGGAACCAGAGCAGAAATCTGACATAAATATGGCAGCCAATCCGGGATTTGATGATCCCAAAACAGAACCATGGCTTGTAACTGATGGCTGGAATGCTGCAGATTCTGTTTATTCAATTTGTACAACCGATCCACGAAGTGAACCAAATTGTGTAAGGTTGGATCATGCAAGAAGTGGCAAGGATTTATATCAAAGGGAGGTTGCTGTTAAACCAAATACAGATTATACATTCTCTTTTTATGCTAAAACGGAGATAGATCAAGCAATAAGATATTATGTAACTACACATCCCGAGTGGCGTCCGAGATTGTCGGATTTATGTCTTACCTTTGGGAGAAGCAATGATTGGAACCAATATGCAGTAGCCTTCAACAGCGGAGAAGCAAAATCGGTTATTTTAGTCTTGTCGGATTACGGTGCTTCAGCCCAAAATTCAATAAGTTATATTGATGATGTTGAATTGCGTCCATCATCATCTGCGTTGTCAAAAGCCAAGGCGGCAGCTTCAGAAAAAAAAGAAGCGGATTATATAACATTTAGCTGGGCAGCTCTTGTTGAGGCACTGGCAATGCCTGAAGAAACCAAAGAGGAGATGGCGACCAAGACAGCAGCAATCAACAATGCGATCACTGGTTTGATACTGGCGCAGGAATATGAGCCAAAAGTGTACTATGTCAGCCCGTATGGAGATGACGAAGATACCGGTACATCTGAGAGTGAAGCGTGGAAAACATTATCAAAAGCAGGTTTAAAGGCAATGCCAGGCGACAATGTAATATTTCTTGATGGTGAATATTTCGGCCAATTGGTGCCTGCAAATTCCGGTGCACCAGGTTTGCCTATTACATTTAAAGCACAAAACAAAGGAAAAGTTTTGTTTAAGGGCGATCCTAATCTAACAGGAATGCAATTTGCAATTAGTATAGACGGGAAATCGCACATCAATATCGATGGTATACATGTTGAGATGCAATCTATTAACTATGGGCGGTGGCTTCGAATAAGAGGATTTGAAAACGGTATTAGAGCTCATGACATTAACATAACCAACTGCTTAATGCAGAATGCTACAGGAAGTGAAGATACCTTAAATGCTTATAATGACAAGAGCCCCGTCGCCTTATCATATTGCGACAATATAAGGTTAACAGGAAATACCATCCGTGATTTAAGGCGTATGGACGATATGATAAGTATTAAATATGCAACAAAAATTGTGCTGGATGGAAATGCAATCAGTAAAGCTCCTCACGTATCACTTGTTGTTAATTGCGAGCCGGAGTTTCTCTATGAAGGAACGCATAGTGACGGGAATTACGAAAACAGAATCTACAATACAAATAAATTGGTAATTAGAAATAACGTGTTTAACACACAGACGGGACGCAGATTTTCCATATTCCCTTCAGAAAATGTTCTAATTGAGGGAAATATTTTTTCGGAAAACATAAATGGCGGGGGTAATGCAAACGGCGCTGATAAAATCCTTGCCAACCAGGGTATATACCGTTTTAACCGTGTCATGCGTAACTCAATATTCCCAATCGAGATAGCACCGTACGGTGAAGAACAGTTTGCAGAAAACATTAGGATATATAATAATATATTCGCTGAAAATGCTAACTGTGCAATATTCTTTAGTGATTCGGAGTGTAGAGTAAACAATAATATTATCAAAAATAATATTTTCTATAACAATGATAACAATGCAGAAAAAATAAATATGCGATTCTTAAGAAATCCTGACGATCTGGAATTAGAAAATGATGCTCACATGAAAATTCATAACAACTTATTTTGGCATGGAAACGGAGTTAAGCCCTATTTTGTTTCTTGGGACGGCTGGTCTGCTAATATATTGAAGCATTCGCTTGAAAGCTTGCAGCCAAGTGGCAAATTTATAAACAATATCAATGAAGATCCGTTATTTAAGAATGCAAAAAATTACAACTTTGCTCTAGAAAGCGGAAGTCCGGCTATAGATTCTGCTGAAGCGCTTACTACTGCGTTAGGAGCAGGTACAAACAGCACAGAACTAATTGTAGCCGACGCCAGATATTTCTATGACGGCTGGGGTATCTCAGGCGAGAACGGAGACACTATATCGGTTGGAACAGCCTCTAATACTGCTACAATTACTGGTGTAGACTATGAGAATAATATTATTACCCTTGATGAGCCTATCTCCTGGGATGAAGGAGCCGAAGTAAACCTTGCGTATTCAGAGGACGGGGTCGATCTCGGAATATATGAAATGGGTGATACCGGGCGTGTATCGGTGCAGATTGAAACGCAGCCTTTCAAAGTAACTGCAGGAGATTCTGTAACATTAACAGCAAAAGTCCATGGCTCTTGTACTACAAGTTCATATTCATGGGATTTTGGTGACGGTAGTGCATCTGGTTCAGGAAGTTCAGTACCTCATATATACAACAATGCTGGTCAATATGCGATATTCTGCACTGTTACTGCAAGTGATGGAAAAGTATACAAAGGCTGCTCGTATATAATTGTATATGCTCAGGATGCATTGAAGCAGCCGTTACGAAAATGTACTTTTGATGAAAACGATAATGATTGGGAATGGTACATTAATACCGGAACTAGGGATAGTTTATTTGGCAGAGAGCAAAGTGTTGAAAAACTTAGTGATGGCACTAACGGATACCTGCGTTTGTACATCAATGAGGATGATTTAGAAAATGGTAAAGATCTAATGGCTGAGATTTGGCCGAATGAATGGAATATAAACCAGTACCCCTTAGTTAAAGCCAGATATAAAATAAAGCCGGGTACGCCTGTAGCCATGTTTGTATGCGGTTTTCCTAAGCACAGTTTTTATGAGAATCGTGCCGTCGACACCGGTGCAAATATTGTATACGTAGCTGCATCTCCCGGAAGCGGTAAAGAAGTCTTTTTTATCTTAGAAGATGATAATGAATGGCATGAAATAACGATTGATGTACGTGATTTTTTCAACGTAGATTTTGTCCAATCTGTAGGATTTAAAAATCCAACATGTCCGTATACTGCAGATTCTGGCGACGAGTGGTGTCTGGATTATTTCTCAATAGAGCCTGACATAAGTTTGGTTAAAAATCCGGGATTTGATAATCCTGAAACAGAACCATGGCTTGTAACTGGAGGCTGGAATGCTGCAGATTGTGTTTATTCAATTTGTACAACCGATCCACGAAGCGAACAAAATTGTATAAGGGTGGATCATGAAAGAAGTAGCAAGTATCTATATCAGAAGAATGTTGCTGTTGAAAAAAATACAGATTATACATTCTCGTTTTATGCTAAAACGGAGATAGATCGAGCAATAAGATGTTATGCAGCTACAAGTCCCGAATGGGAACCGATATTATCGGAATATTATGAAACATACAGTAGCAATGGTGAGTGGAACCAATATGCAATAGCTTTCAACAGCAAAGAAGCAACATCGGTTATTTTAGTCTTATCGGATTGCGCTTCTTCAGCCCAAAATTCAATAAGTTATATTGATGATGTTGAATTGCTCCCATCATCATTTGCGTTGTTAAAAGCCATGGCAGTAGCTTCAAGAAAAACAGAAGCGGATTATACAGTGGAAAGCTGGATAGTTCTTGCTCAGGCGTTGACAATGCCTGAAGCAACCATAGAAGAAATGGCGGCAAAGACAGCAGCGATTAATAACGCAATTTTTTGCTTAGAACAAAAACAGGAGGTTGTGCCGACACCGACAGAAGCCCCGACACCGACAGAAGCACCTGCACCGACAGAAGCGCCGACACCAACAGAAGCGCCGACACCGACAGAAGCACCTACACCTGCACCAGCAACAATTACGATTAAAGAAACTTTGGCGGATGGAAGTGTGATACGCTCTGTTACAGTTATCATAGCTATGGAGGCGGTTATAGACTCAGGTGGGAAAGCCTCGGCTATGGTGCCGGAAAGCCAGGTAACAGAACTAATAAATAAGGCAATAGAAGAAGCTGCGAAGAATGGCGGACCTGTAGCTGCAAAGGTTGAAATTATAATAAACGCGCCAACCGGAGCTAAAACTTATGAATTGAACCTAACAAAAGACTTAGTTGATAAGATTGCAGGCAGCAAAGCAGAAGCTTTGACTATATCGACACCGTTTGCGAATATTACCTTTGATAGGGCATCAATGGATACCATTTCCGATAAGGCAGAAGGCGATATGAGAATTTCAATTTCGCAAGCAGACAAAACAACGCTTTCTAAGGAAGTGGCGGATTTGGTGGGAGACAGGCCTGTATACGATTTTAGCATTAGAAGCGGCGATAAAACTATTTCCGAGTTTTGGGGAAATGTAACAGTATCGTTGCCCTATACACCAAAAGCCTGGGAAGATATCAATGCCATAATTATCTATTACATTAATGATAAAGGTAGTCCGGAGCTTGTCAGCAATTGTTTATATGACCCTGCAACGGGTATGGTTAGCTTTACTACAGACCACTTCTCACGCTTCGCAGTGGGGTATAATAAAGTAAGCTTTAACGATATAGACACAAATGCATGGTACAATAAGGCTGTAGAATTTATTGCTGCAAGAGGAATTACAACGGGCACAGGTAACCGCAATTTCAGCCCTGATGCAAAATTAACCAGAGGCCAATTTATAGTCATGGTGCTAAGAGCATATGGAATAAAGCCTGACGGAAACCCAAAAGACAACTTTATCGACGCAGGGAACACTTATTATACGGGTTATCTGGCTGTAGCAAAGAGGCTTGGTATATCAGCGGGCATTGGCGGAAATAAGTATGGGCCTAATATTGAAATCACAAGACAAGAGATGTTTACCCTACTGTATAATACTTTAGACGCTGTAGGTGAATTACCTGCTAACAATACCGGAAATGAACTGACGGAGTTTACTGACATAGATCAGGTAGCGCCTTGGGCTAAAAACTCCATAATGGCGCTCGTAAAATCAGGAATTATAACCGGCAGTAATGGTAAGCTTATTCCTGTCGATACTGCAAACAGAGCTCAAATGGCACAGGTTATGTACAATTTATTATCAACTAAATTCAGGCGCCCCTTGGCTGATAAAAGCTATTCATAGCATTTGCAGGAGAAGTGCTGTGCTTTAATGCCGATTTGCTATAGAATTGCGCTAAAAGGAGACCGAGAGGTCTCCTTTTGTTAATTGGATATTATGATGATGCCCTCCATCTCTATAGCTGGCCTAAAAATCCAAAAATTCAGGAAGTATGTTTTTAACCCGCTGCGCAATAGCTTCCGTTGTTTTAAATAATGAATAAAGAAAAATTTTCACCCTATATAAATTTTATCACCTTATTCATGGTGTGACAATGTTTTACAATAAAAGTGTACTAAATATATTAACGCGAGGTTAAATTATGCAAAGCAATATAAACAATTTAAAATTACAAAAACACACCACACCTAAGCTTGGTAAAAATGGTTTTATAAAAAATATAAAAAAGAACAGAACCCTTTTGCTAATGATTTCTCCGGCAATCGTATATTATGTTATTTTTATGTACCTGCCTATGTTAGGCATATGTATCGCATTCCAAAACTTTAATTATGTAAAAGGGGTGTTTGGAAGCCCACTTGTGGGTTTTGAAAATTTCAGGTTCTTCTTTATAACCGGTGATGCAAGAAATGTCACATTTAATACATTTGCATATAATGCGGTGTTTGTGTCTGTCAATACTATATTTGAAATTACAATTGCGATATTTTTGTCGGAGCTCTCGGGCAAGTATTACAAAAAAGCGACCCAGACCATTATGTTTCTGCCGTACTTTATATCATGGGTAGTGGTAGGAGCATTCATCTACAATATTTTCAACTATGAATTTGGAAGCCTCAACACTTTTCTTAAATCACTAAACATGAAGCCTGTAAATGTTTATATAAACGAGAGCGTATGGAAGTATATTCTGCTATTAGCAAACATGTGGAAATGGGTTGGTTATGGAAGCGTAATATACTTGTCAGGAATAATGGGAATTGACAATGAAATGTTTGAGGCTGCATTTATTGATGGAGCGAATATATTCCAAAAAATACGGTATATAACACTGCCATCACTAACACCACAGATAGTTGTTCTCACTCTGATGAATATAGGTCAGATTTTCCGGGGTGACTTTGAAATGTTTTATCAGGTTACAGGCAACAATCCAATGGTTTATAAAGCCACAGATGTAATTGATACCTATGTGTTCAGGGCGTTGATTAACTCTCAGGAATTTGGAATGTCGAGTGCGGTAGGATTATACCAGTCAGTACTGTGCTTCATAATAATAATGGTTACGAATTATATTGTTAAGAAATACCATAGTGATTATGCTCTTTTTTAACCTAACGGAGGGATATAGATATGTCAAAGATTAAAAAAGAAAACGACTCAATACTTTTTAGTATACTGGGATATGTACTTATAACTTCATTCTCAATTGCATGTTTAATACCTTTTATTATGATTATTTCCGGTTCATTTACAGCAGAAGATGCAATCATGCGATATGGCTATAGCCTGATTCCAAAAAAGTTTTCGCTGGAAGCATATGGGTTCCTTGTAAAGTCACCAGAAGCTATAATACGCGCTTACACAGTAACAATAATCCGCACTATTACGGGAACAATTCTTTCGCTGTTTTTAATGTCTATGACTGCTTATGTTTTGCAAAGAAAAGATTTCCCGTATAGGAATAAATTATCAATGTTCTTTTACTTCACCACGCTTTTTAACGGAGGCCTGGTACCAACTTATATACTGATGATTAAGTATCTTCGACTGAAAGATACATTTGTAGCTTTGATATTACCTCTGTTATTTAGTGTGTTTAATATGATTATTATCAGGACATATATGAGCTCTTTGCCAGAGTCCATCAGCGAATCAGCTAAAATAGACGGTGCAGGAGACTTTAGGATTTTCATTGGCATTATTCTTCCCATATCAACGCCGGCAATTGCAACTATTGGGCTTTTCAGCGCATTAGCTTATTGGAATGACTGGATGTATGCCATGCTTTACACACAAAATGACAGGTTGTATCCTCTGCAATATTACCTATATAAAGTTTTGTCCCAAATCGAGGCAGTTAAGAATTTAACACGGGCAAACATAAATGTAAAGTATACCTTGCCCGAAGAGTCCTACAAGCTTGCTATGACCGTAGTAGCTACGGGACCGGTTGTTTTCCTTTACCCTTATTTGCAGAAATACTTTATTAAAGGTTTAACAATAGGAGCCATTAAAGGATAATGCCGACAGACGGTTTATCAATATAAAAATTCAGGAGGTATAAAACAATGAAGGTAACAAGAAAAGTTTCACTGGTAACTGCTATACTATTAGCATCTTTATTAATTCTAACAGCTTGCAGTATCCCAGAAAGCACAGTTTCAACCACAGCCCTCACTACTACAACCAAGAGCAGCACAGCAGCATCAACGGAAGATACGTCAAAGCCTGACATTCCACAGGAAGTCAAGCTTAAAATGTATCTCCTTAGTGACAAACCGGTTGATGCTGATCTGGTATATGCTGAAGTCAACAAAAAATTAAAGCAGGACATCAATGCAACAGTAGATGTAAACTTTATAAGCTGGGCTGAAGAGTCTACGAAATACCAATTGATTTTCGCATCGGGTGAAGATTTTGATCTGGTATATACAGCCAATTGGGAGTATTATAATCAAATGGCTGTAAAGGATGCATTCATGCCAATTACAGAGGACATGCTTAAGAAATATGCTCCCAAAACTTTTGAAGAGGTTCCCAAAGAAGCATGGGAGCAGGCGAAAGTAAACGGCAATGTATTCATGGTTCCCTTTACTAAAAAAGAATATAATACATATATCGCAATTGTTAGAGGGGATTTACGCGCGAAATATAATTTGCCTGAATTAAATTGCATCGAGAATGTGGAGAAATATCTTGATACAATTGCAGCTAATGAAAAAGATTTAGTTCCATGGGCCGATTTAGGCAGTAATAAATCATTTCTGATACCGGGTATATTAAATATTTACCCAAACAATTATGGTGAAAAAGGCGAAAAAAGCATGACCTATGTCAAGCAGACTGATAAAAACAGTAAAATATATTCATTACTTGACAAGGATTTTTACAACGAGCTTCTTGAAACCTATAAGAAAGCTGCAGAGTGGTATCAAAAAGGTTTTTGGTCAAAAAGCGCTCTTACAAACAAGAGCAATAACTGTGATCAATTGGTCGCCGGTAAAGGAGCTTTTGGTATAACAAACGTCACAAGTCTGCAAAATTACATCGACAAAATCGAGAAAGAACATCCCGAATGGAAAGCCGAAGTATATGATGTAAACTTTTCCAAATACGCTTTTGTTAATTCCTACCTTAATAATGGGATGGCTATACGCGCTATATCAAAAAATCCCGAAAGAGCCCTTATGATGCTTGATTTATTCAGAAATGACCAAAGCTATTTTGACCTTACCACATATGGGATTAAAGGGAAACACTACAACCTGACTGAAGACGGCAAATTGCTGAGCGGACCGGATCAGGCTAATTTCGAAGTTGACGAAGCATGCCCTTGGGGATGGAGAACAAATTTATACAGGGATAATGCAAATAATTCCGAAAGTTTCAATAGAATTTTAGAGAATTTAGAAAGCAAATCATTTGCTCCACCGCTTGTAGGATTCGATCACAACCCTGAAAAGGTAAAAACTGAAGCTGCTGCAATACAAACGTTGCATGAGCAATATTATAATATATTATGCCTTGGAATGGATGCGGATCCTGAAGTGAGAATGGCTGAATGGCTGGAAAAACTAAAAGCTATTGGGTATGAAAAGTATGTAAATGATATGCAAAGCCAGCTTGAAGAGTATCAAAAGAGAATAGGTAACTAAGTAGCCGTAATACATGCAAACTAATACTCTATAAGCTATATGAAACGTTACAAATTCTTGAAATTTTAATGTAGATGCTTTATCCAGCCTTCGAAAGAAGGCTGGATAACCATATTATGATTGCACCAGATTGCAGCAATCATAATATAGTTAGTGCTCATTGAATGGGGGTGCCAGCCAAGTGCCACAAGTTGTAACATATAATGATATATTAAAAGGCTTTAAAAAGCTTCCTTTGGGTAAAAATCCATTAATATTGGTGCACAGTTCATTAAAGTCTTTTGGTTATGTTGAGGGAGGAGCAGAGACCGTTATTGCTGCACTACTTGGTTTATGCGGTGATGGTGGAACTTTGGTAATGCCTGCATTGTCTTACAGGAGTGTTAATGAAAGTAATCCTTTCTTCGATGTTTTGGAAACACCCTCCGATTGCGGTATCATTACCGAGACATTTAGAAAAATGCCATATACAAGAAGAAGTATTCATGTGGTATCCTCAGCAGCAGCTATGGGTGAAAAGGCAGATTATATAACATGCTTTCATGACGATACGCCTTGCGGGTACGGAACACCATACAGGAAAGTTATTGAAAATGACGGGTACTGTCTTTTTATAGGCACAGGATTTGAGTCAAATACATTATTTCATGCAGCAGAAGAGCATGTTAACCCTTTCTACATAAAATATAAGTCTATTGAGTATGTTCGTGTAAAGGGATATGACCGGTTCATAAAGCTCTGTTCCTTCAGAAGATATAATTGTCACCAGACAGGAATCATTAGAAAGCTTAAAAAAATGAGTGCTGTATTTGAGCAGGAGGGTGTGCTGTCAAGGGTTAAGTTAGGGAACTCGGTAATTACCTTGATTAAGGCAAGAGATAACTTTAGACTATGCTGCGACGTCCTAAAAAGCAACCCTTGGTTTATCATAGATAAATCAGAAACCCTAAAATAGGTTATGACAAGGCTACAAGAGGAACCCCCGCCCTACCTCTATAGGTACTTATTAGTATTGAAATCAAATAATTCAATGAACGAATCCGAGGTTTGTAACTAGAAATTTATAGGCAAAAACCTCACAAATACTATTACACAAGGAGGATATATTATGAGCCAGATTGCATTATTTGGAGGAGAAAAAGTAAAGAAAACACCTTTCGGTACAGGAAAAAGATTTGGCGATGAAGAGCTTTTGCAGGTTAAAGAAGCTCTTGAACAGAATACTCTTTTTTATTGGATGGGAGGTAAGGTAAAGGAATTTAATAGGAAATTTGCGGAGATGTATGGGACAAAATACTGTGTTGCAACATCCTCCGGTACGGCTGCAATACATGTAGCTCTTGGCGCTGCCGGTGTTACAGCGGGTGATGAAGTTATAACCTCCCCGATCACAGATATGGGAACTGTTATAGGTATACTATATCAAAATGCGATTCCTATTTTTGCCGACCTTGATCCATACACCTACAACCTTGACCCAAAATCCATTGAAGAAAAAATCTCTGACAAAACAAAAGCCATTCTTGTTGTTCATCTTGCAGGTAATTCAGCTGATATGGACGGCATTATGACAATTGCCAAAAAGCATAATTTGAAAGTAATTGAAGACTGTGCACAAAGCTATTTATGCTATTATAAAGGGAGATTAACAGGTACAATTGGCGATATCGGATGCTTCAGCCTTAATGACTATAAGCATATTTCTGCAGGTGATGGCGGTATGCTTATATTAAATGACGAAAATATGTATCATAAGGCTTTAAGATTCGCTGATAAGAACTATAACAGGTATGCAAAAAATCAGGCAGAACTAAGAAAAGTGGATTACATAGCACCAAATTACAGAATGAACGAATTAACTGGAGCTGTTGCAATAGCCCAGCTTGGTAGACTTGAAGACTTGTGTGAAAAAAGAAATATTTATGGTGAAAAATTAAGCAAAAGAATTGAAGGATTGCCAGGTATTAAAATCCCCAAAATTGAGGAGGGCGTAAAAAGCTCATATTGGTTTTATATGTTCAGGATTGATGAAGAGGAAGCAGGGGTAAGCAGAGATGAGTTTTCTAAGGCTTTAAATGCCGAAGGAGCTACAAACTGGCCAGGGTATATTCAATCCTGTGTATATGAATATAGCATTTTTCTAAACAAAACAGCCTACTTGGGCACTGACTGTCCATTCAATTGTAAACACTATAGTAAGGAAATAAACTATTACAAAGGAATGTGCCCAACTGCGGAGGCTATTAATCACACTGCGATCAGAATGCCTGTAAGTGAATTTTTCACGGATAAAGATTGTGAGGAAGTAATTGAAGCAATCAGGAAAGTTTCTTCATATTATTTTAGCAATAAGAAAAGTAATAAGAAATAAAATGAAGAATCAAACTTATGTACCAAAAAACGGGCGCTCCAAATTATTTTCTCAAAATACAAAAGCGTACCTTCATTTGCAACTGGGATTGTAAGAGGTATTTCCCTTTGCTGGTTTATAGCGGGTGCTAATGATGCAGAACACCCGCTAATTTTTCGAGCTTACTCCAAAATATTGTTTAAAAGTTTTATCATTAATAAACCAGAATCTCCCCCTTCGAACTATCTTATCTAAGGCAGTGAAAGCGTGGCGGGGGATGAATCATTTACAATTCAAAGAATTGTTTAAATCAACCTTAACTTAGACAAGCCTATGCGTGTATATTTGTCCGGATTGCAGCATAATTATAGGTTAGACAGATCTGAGAGGGGTTATGTATTATGAAAAAAACAATTATTATAGCCATCTGTATTATAATGATAATATCTATAAGTGGCTGTCTGAAAACAAGGGATAAAGCATTGGAACAAATTAAGGAAGATGAGCTCCGGCCGGTTAGCAGTATTCTTTTGTCAGAGGAGGATGCTCTCCGTTTAAATGAAAAACTGCAGGTTCGCCTTTATTTTGCAGATCAGGACGGAACCAGGCTGGTAAAAGAAATACGCTATATTGATATGAATGACGCAAAGCAGGGTACAGAACAACAAGCAACTTTATTGGTTAAGGAGCTTGTAAAAGGACCTTCAAACTCAACACTAAAATCAACTATGCCAGAAGGAGCTTCTTTAAGATCGCCTATAAAGGTGGAGAATCGGACAGCAACTGTTGACATGACTAAAGAATTTGTTGATAACCA
>DAIPML010000016.1:0-26318 GCA_036768735.1 Clostridiales bacterium
TTTCCTGCAGGTTTAACTGCAGGAAGTTGCAGCTCGCTGCAACCTGGTGCAATCATAATATGGTTATCCAGCCTTCGGAAGAAGGTTGATGAAATTTAAGAAGTCTTAAATTTCATCAGAAAGTCACTTTGTGACTTTCTGGGTGATAACCATACTATCGTTAATAATTTTCAGTGCATGTTACCCTGCCTCGTTGAAATGTGTTCAAAATATAGCATGCTGCGCAAGCACATAAATTAAAGTACGTGATTTTGCTTTGCAAAAAACGGGTCTAAGCAATTTCTTCCGTTATTTTAACTTATTTTTATGTAAAACCTGCGGGATTAAATAATCTGTAAAAGAAGCCTTTTATATTTAGATCATATTAAAAACTTCGCTTTTTGTGAATAATAAAAGATTATTTTCCCCGGTAACTTTTTTGTTTAAACACACAATACATAGCCTCACCATACAAATAATTAATTTCTAACATTATATGGATAATGCACATATTGCCGTGTAAAATTGCGCCTTTATATCGCACAATTCGTACAAGCGTTTAATGAATGGAATATTTAAATCCGCTGTTCAACCTGTAAATACAATCATTGTGAGTTCTGACTCCTGAATACTTGCTGCTTTACTGCGCTATGTTATTTATATTTAATCTGGGTAGTATCTATGATCAAGGAATTCAGAAAAATATATATAAAAAACAGAAACCGCCCCAAAAGGTCATTTATTATTTTAGACTGAAAAACCAAAAAAGATACATTCTCGGGAAATAGTTGATCAGAAAACTTCCGGCACTCTTACTATATCAGCTTTATAATTCGTTTGTCAATACCTGTTACAAAGTTTTGTGCTTTTGTAATTATACAGGAATCGTTATGTAAACTGTACTTTTTTTGCGTAGTTTGGCATACTCTCCATACCTTGTGTCTGCTTTACCTGTGCCAAAACAAATCACACATGCAACGATTCGATTAATACAAAACACTACTAACATGCTTAGGTTGAAAAGCTCATATTACTTATTTTACTCATCTATTATACCAACCTCAATCCCTTTATCTTTGGCAAACTGAAGCAATTTATCAGGTATCTCTTCTTTTACGTCTTCTTTTACCATATCTGTTTCTGCAGTATTAATCCTGAACTTAAGAGGCTTTCCGGATACATGCTTTAGAGCTTCCTCTATAGCTTCAACATTCTCTGCTTTGGAAAGCACACGTTTTTTGAATGCATCTACTTTGGGGATAACAATCCCAATTGTTCCATTATCAACCCATACCGCTTCAGTCTCCTCCAAATTTGCAACAACAGCTCTTCTTCCTTTGTCTTTTAGCTCTTGCAGCACCTTATCCCATCCGCTAAATGTTTTTGCTGTATTATATTCAACTTCCTTTCCTTTAGCATTGTATTCAACTTCTCTTTCCTTAGCATTACGCTTTTTATCTGTGTACTTTGGCAGTTCAGTATTAGAGGCTTCAACCTTTAAACTTTGCTGTCCGGAATTGCTGTTATTGTAAACCGTTTCGGTGTTAGATGACATTCCTTCTTCCAATGCCCGAATTCTGCTTTCCAATAGCTTAATTTTTTCTGATAAAGTATCCCCATCCCTACTAATTTCTCTACTGCAAACTCGCATAAATGCTGTTTCAAGAAGGATCCTTGGACTTGTGCTCCACTTTATTCCCGCTTCAAGGTCTGAAAGCACTCTTACAATAGCTAAGGCCTCATCGAAAGATACTTTGCTTGTTAATGCCGGAATAGCAGCCCTTACCTCATCAGTCATGCTAAGCAGGTTATCCGTGCTTCCTGTAGATTTATAAACAAGTATATCCCTGTATAACTGAATTACCTTTTGAAGAAAATGGCCTGAATCTTTCCCTTCCAAAAAAAGTTTATCTATATTTAATATTGATTCATTAACATTTCTCTCATTTAATGCTTTTACTGTATCCAGAACCAGTCTGCCTGATGCAATTCCTGCAACCTCCTGTACCAGATTAAGATCCATCGTGGTTTTTCCGGTGGCAATGCATTGGTCTAAAATACTTATGCCATCTCTTAACGCACCTTCTGCCAAGGATGCAATAAAATATAAAGCCTCTTTTGTAATCGAAATTCCGATTTCCTCCACAATTTTGTGCAGCCTGTCAGCTATTCCGTCTACCGTAATACGACGAAAATCAAACCTCTGACATCTTGATAAAACAGTAGCAGGAAGCTTGTGCGGCTCGGTGGTAGCAAGAATAAAAATCACATGCCTTGGGGGCTCCTCCAAAGTTTTTAGTAGAGCGTTAAAAGCTCCTGAAGACAACATATGTACTTCATCTATTATATATACTTTTTTGGCTGCCTTAGTAGGTGTATAAACAACCTCATCAATAATACTCCTAACGTTGTCAACACTATTGTTTGACGCAGCATCAATTTCAGTTACATCCAAAATTGTGCCGTTTATTATGCCCTCACAAACCTCACACCGATTGCATGGATTGCCATCCTCAGGATTAAGGCAGTTTAACGCACGGGCAAAAAGCTTTGCCATCGTTGTTTTTCCGGTTCCGCGTGTACCGCAAAACAGATACGCATGAGCAGTTTTCTTTGTTTTGACAGTATTTTTTAATGTTTTAACAACATGTTGCTGTTCTACAACATCATCAAAGCTCTGTGGTCTGTATTGACGGTATAACGCCTGATATGCCATAATAACTACCTCGCTTCTGTATATATTGTTTATTCATAAGTATACATAACACTAATCACCATTCACCTAACAAAAGAGGTACAAATTTAAGATGATCTGCAGATACCAAATGATATCTTATTCCTTCATGCTCGCATTCAATCGCATAATTGCAGCTCTTCCCATGAAAATGCCCATATATGCATATTTTAACCCCAAATTCTTTTAAAATATCTGTAAAGCCGGTGCTTTTGCCCTTTGAACTGAATGGAGGATAATGAAGCATGGCTATAATATCTCCTTGAAAGCCATCGGTGTGTTTCAGTGAAAGCTTCAACCGCTCAATTTCTCTGTTATAAATTTTATAATCCTCTGGAGAAAATCCTTCATCCTCTGGATTTTTCCATCCCCTGCTGCCTGTAATGACTAGGTCTTCAAAAAAACAGGCGTTGTTGTGCAAAAACGTAATACTATTTAACCCGTTCCTAATTTTAAATTCGTTTAATTTGCTATGGGTTGACCACCAATAGTCATGATTACCTTTTGAAATTATTTTTCTGCCCGGTAGTTCTTCAATATAAGAAAAATCAAGGTTCGCCTTATCAAGATATGTTGCCCAAGAAAGATCTCCGGGTAATAAAACCAAGTCCTCAGCGTTAACCTTTTCTCGCCAATTATATTGAATGCGGTTCATATAATCATCCCATCCGGAACCAAATATCTCCATTGGCTTATCTTCGGATAGAGCAAGATGCAAATCTGAAATGGCAAATACTCGCATAATAATTATTTCCCTTTAGAATCCATCATTGCAAATTTAATGACACCTTCTACTGCTGTCTTGTCATCAACAGAAGCACGTACATTCGCTTTCCCCATTCCACGCCTGAATGCTGTAAATTCTATTTCTAATTTAAGCACGTCTCCGGGGATGACCTGCCTTCGTATTTTTAAATTATCAATTCCGGTGAAAAGTGGTATCTTCCCTTTGTTTTCATCCAAAAGCATACCAGCTACACAGGCTGTCTGAGCAAGAGCCTCTATAACCAGAACACCCGGCATAATCGGATATTCAGGGAAATGACCCTGGAAAAATGGTTCATTTACTGTAACATTTTTTATCCCAACCGCTCTTATAACAGGTTCGAATTCAACTTCTATTATTTTGTCTACAAGCAAAAAAGGATATCTGTGTGGTATTATTTCTTTAATTTCAGAAATGTTCAATGATTTTTTACTTTCCGGCATAATATAATCTCCAGCTTTCCTAAATACTAATTTTCATCCCTATTCTGGCTATTCCTGCTCCCAATTATGATAAATATTCTGCACATCATCAAGATCCTCAAGCTTTTCGATAAGCTTTTCCATATTTGCTGACATATCCTCGTCGGATAAGATAGTTGTTGTCTGGGGGATCATGGCAACCTCTGCTGTCTCAAAAGAGTATCCGTCGTTTTCAAGCTTATCTAGTACTTTGGAAAAGTCTTCCGGCTCGGTTAAAACCTCATAATATTCATTTTCACCTATAACATCCAACGCACCGGCTTCCAAAGCTGCTATCATTAAGTTATCCTCATCAACCTTTTTTGTCTTTTCAATAATGAACTGTCCCTTTTTGTCAAACATAAAGGATACGCAACCGTTTGTTCCCAGATTTCCGCCATATTTATCAAAAATATGACGTACATCACCGGCAGTACGGTTTCTATTATCAGTCAACGCTTCAACTATGACGGCAACTCCACCGGGACCATAGCCCTCATATATAATTTCCTCAAAAGCATCACTGCCCACATCACCAGAAGCTTTTTTGATGCTTCTCATAATATTATCGTTGGGTACATTGTTTGCCTTTGCCTTTGCTATTATATCCTTAAGCCGTGAATTTGCGTTTGGATCCGATCCACCACTGCGAACTGCTACCGCTATTTCTCGCCCGATTTTAGTAAAAATCTTACCCCTTTGTGAATCTGTTTTTTCTTTTTTATTTTTTATATTTGCCCACTTGGAATGTCCAGCCATAATTTCTACCTCATTTCATTTAATTCTTTGACATAGCGCAAAACAAAATTTTTATATGTAATGTAATGGTGCCACTTATGGTGTCGCCAATAACTCGAATTACATTTGTAAAAGTAGTATACATGAAAAAAAGGGCTTTGCCGCGTTTTTTTGTCAGTTGCGTGCTCAGAAAGTCGAGTATGCATAGTAAAGTATACTTTCCCATGCAATGAAAAGCAATGGTGAAATATTAAATCGTAACATTTTTAAATTTCAGTCCATAGATAAATAGCTTCCGCTTTCATCAAAGCTTGCATATGTCTTTCCTTCAAATAAAACTTCTGCAGTTCCACCGGTAATATCGTTTAAATCCTTTTCAAATGAGTCTTTTTTATCACATTCAATCAATAGCTCTATTTGGACTTTATCTGTATATCTGGTATCCCTGACCTGCAGTTTATTCGTGTTAATAAAATTTTGTATTTTCCCGTATGTATGGTAATCAGCGTTTACAATTGCAACAAAGCATTGCTTTTTTATTATAACCTCTGCATCAATAATGCCTGCTGCAGCTGCTTTCCCGTAAGCACGCGCCAAGCCTGAAGCTCCTAAAAGTATGCCGCCAAAGTATCGAATCACTACTATCAATACATTTAATAAATCTTTTTTTCGGATTATTTCCAGTATAGGAAGCCCTGCTGTTCCGGATGGTTCTCCATCATCACTGAATCTTTGAATTGTTGTGTCTCCGTCAATTATATACGCAAAACATTGATGCCTTGCGTCCCAGTGCTTTTTTCTTAGAGCTGACATTAAGCCGATAGCCTCATCTTCAGTGCTTACAGGGTAAACCCAAGAAATAAACCTTGAACGTTTCTCTTCATATTCTCCTTTTCCCGCTCTTAAAACAGTGCGAATACAGGCCTGCATTTAATTCACTCCATAGTGCTTTATAGCGGCTGATGTTCCCGCCAATATTCATTTTACCAGAAACAATTGGATATGCCAAGTGAACAACTCACTGTTCAGTTTGTAATCTCTGATAAACACCCTCTATATTTTGAGATATAGCTGAGTAATAACGGAAGCAATTGCAACACAAATCCAACTTTACATAAGCAAAAGCCTGCAAAATATGCTAAACAACAATATCATGCAGGCTTTCTGTGTTCATTTAATGATTGAAACAACAATGTATGCATATCTTTATGCAAAATAATATATTTCTAACATATTAACGGGATTAACCGCATAGCTTTCTTTTTTAGTCATACGTGACCTTAAAGTATGTTTTGTGTTTGAGGTCACAAATATCTATCAAGGAAGTAGATATTGACATACTCCCATGCCTAAAGGTAAAGGATTTTGGCATAATTACTGTTATAACCTGAATAACCAGGCCTTAAACAACCTCTCCCAACAAGGTTGATACTCCAACCTTATGGCTTATATTCCCATAACCTTAGATAGGTGTTTTACACCATGTGAGTTAAGCTTGCAAATAACAAGTTATACATCTAATGTTATGCTATACAATTCTATACAAACCATTAACTAGCCAGTGAAACTAATTCCTTAAACTTCATATAAGAAACATTTAGCAATGAACGATCTTGGCTGTAGGTAATCATATCCATTGCTTCCTCTATGGGATAGAACCCAGCATTTGTGTATTTCTCAGGTTCTCCGATTTTATACCCTTCGCCCTGCGCCAACATAATGTACCAGGTAATTCTATTGCAAACAGGTTGTTGACGGGTAACTGAAAAGAATTCGTAATTTGTTCTGCCTGCCGGTGAAACAATTGTAGCGCTAACTCCGCCTTCCTCCATGACTCTCCTAAGAGCTACTTCGCTTTGTAATTCTCCATTTTTAACCACCCCTTTTGGAAAGACCCACTCCCCTTTTTCATTTTCCATGATAAACACTTTGTCATTAGAGAAAACAACTCCACCGGCACAATTTCTTAAAAGCATATTCATTACCCCTTCCTTCTTTTATTTTAACGGTTTCCCGCAGTATACAAAAATTTATTTTTATACATGAAGACCTAATTATGTAACAAAAAAGGCACTCGTATGAAATAATAAATAATTCCAATAATGTGCCCTTCGCAAAACAAACTCATATGAAGTTAGTAAAAACATATATAAAAAGGAGGAACAAAAATGAAAATAAACCATAATATTCTTACATACCTACTTTCGACCTTTATCAAAATTCCAAGACCTCCACTTCTATAAGTGGGGGTTCCTTATTCTTGCTTCGGTGGGGGTAGAGTCCCCCACCGAAGTCCAAAGCGTATTTTACTTCGTAAAAACGCGTGATGTTCAGCTTTAGCTGAACGAGTTCACTGGAACGTGTCAATCTTATTCTCATTTTGCATGGAGTTCATCCCCTGCATTTGGATCATATTATTTTCAACTTGATTTCCAAACTGCGGCATTGTTTCAGATAAGTTTTTTTTGGAGTATACATCAATAATGTGTAAATCTTTTTCTGTTAATTTTATTTTCTTATTCTTCATTAGTTTCAACTCCTTTATTATGTAAGCAAAAACCAACGATGCCATAAAAATAAGCAATTTGGACGATTTGTGATCCTTGATCCTTATATATATATTTTACCACATAATTTTTTTTTTAATAGCTTTTAATAATATTTTAATAATTTCTTTACAATTGATATGCTTTGTTAAAACTCCGGTTCAATGAGCCCGTAATTTCCATCATTTCTTTTATAAACTACATTCACTTCTTCTGTATCACCATTTGAAAATACAAAAAAACTATGTCCTAAAAGATTCATTTGCAATATTGCCTCTTCCACATTCATAGGCTTAATTGCAAACCTTTTACTTTTCATTATTTTAAAGCTTCTTTCCTCCTCAATTTTTTCATCTATCTGAAAATTATCCGGTATAAGGCTTTCTTGTTTGATTCTTTTCCCAAGCTTGGTTTTGTTTTTTCTTATCTGCCTTTCCAATTTATCTATAACCATGTCAATAGAGGTGTACATATCATCTGTTGTTTCTTCAGCTCTTACAACAAGCCCGGTAGAAACAATGGTAACTTCGAGGATGTGACGACTTTTTTCTACTGCAAAGGTAAGGTAGCATTCGGCATCAGATTTAAAAAATTTCTCGATTTTACTAAGTTTTTTTACTGCTCTTTCCCTTAAAGAATCAGAAACATTTGTGTTTTTTCCGTTAACGATAAATTTCATGTTAACAACCCCTTTCAGTTCTGTTTATATAATTGTAGATCTACTAAGTATATTTTATCATATTTTTACCCTAATTTAACCGGGGTAAAACAAATCGCACGGGGTAAAAAGTTTCCACAGGTATTTATCCACAACACACACAGCGTTACTGAAATAAAGAGCTTAGTTTTTGTGGATATTGTGCATAAATCTGTGTATAACATGAATATTAAAGCTTTCAACATGTGGATAAGTTATTCACAGAAAAGTAAACTACCCACATCGGGGAATATTTTTCTATGATTCAATGAGCGCTTGCGCGAATTGTGCGCCAAAACGCGGGCGCTGAAAGCGCCTTCCTTGCGCGTTTTGTGTGCAACGCGCCGCGTGCATTTTATCAAATGCTCCTTCAGTGGGAGATTGAAACTCACCACTGAAGTGGGAATCGGTTTATCCCCCGCCTATAGAGGCAGGGGGTCTTAGGAGCATTTGATAAATCTAGGGCGGAACAAATGTCCGCCCTTTGAGAAACAAAATTCAATGAACGCGCTTGCACCCTTTTTATCAATAACCCCACTGAAGGGTCTTTGATAAATTTTCCAGCTAATGAGTTTCGACGCGCTCTGCTCCATTAGCTTTTAAAATTCCGCTAACGCTGTCAACCTTATCTTCTTCGGTTCTCATTGTAAACACGATCTTCCCGCTTTTTACATCCGATTCATATCTTTTACCTTCTTTTTCAGGGATCCCCATATCCACCAAGCCACCGACTATTCCGCCTGTGGCAGCTCCTCCGATTAGACCGGTGATTGGACCGGCTGCGGCAATAATACCAAGACCGGGAATAGCCACCATTCCAGCACCTATCAGCAAACCTGCCAGACCTCCAATAACTCCTCCGGTAACAGCTCCATTGGAGATATTGTCATTTACCATTCCTCCTCCGTCGCCTACTTCATTTTCATCGCTATTTTTGGCCAAGATTGAAATGTCGTCGGTACGAAGCCCTCGTTCCTTTATTTCTCTTGCTGCTTTTTCCGCAAAATCAACTCTGTCAAATACACCAACTACAGTTACAGACATAAAACCATCCTTTCTTTATTTGCCCGTTTCTCATAGACATAAAAAACCCATGTCAGGCATCTCACGTTTAACCCCGTGAAGCATCCTTAAATAACTGTTCAAATAGAGCTGCCTATAATTTAAAATAAAAACAATTATGACTATCTGAGTACCATTAAGGGCAAAAAAATACTATATACATTGATCCAACATATATAGTATGAGCCTTTAAACTTATGATTATTCGCTTTTTCTTAATCTAATCTCCCACTAGATTTCTCATTCTGTCGTGATTTTTATTGTAAGTGCAAATCGTTTCATAAACAGCAAGCTCTCTTGCAAGGATAGTAATTTCGCTGTCTATCATATCTCTGCGGCTGATAATACCTGCATCATACTTTGTTTTCAAGGTTGACAGTCTTGATTCTTCAAGTTCGGTTCGTTTTTGAGCTAATTCCAGAGCGTCAAGAGATGTTAAAAGCTCATTATATGAATTCCGTATGGAAACCTCCAAGTCTGTTTTTGCATCGTATAGCCCTTTCTTTGCGGCTTCGAGCTCGTATTCTTTTTGATCATAAAAATCATTTCCGGGCTTAAGATATTCATTTGTTATATTAAACTTCAATTGTGCTATATCCAAAGCCTTTTGCTTTTGGTAAACACCTGTATTTTTATTCAATGCTTTTTCTATAGCACTATCAATGTTAAAACTGCTTATTACATATGGAGAACCTATTTTGTTCAGCTCATATTCAAAATCAATACCTTTTTCATCGCTAAGATCTACATGCAGTTTTTGTTTTGCATTTAAAATATTCGATTTCAATTCAGTTTCCAATTTTACAAGCTCCAAATTTTCGATTGAGAGCCCTATTTCTTCATCTTCAATATCTGCTTTAGATATAATTCCCTCACTAAATTTCATAGAATCAATAATAAATTTTTCACGTATCAATGAAATGCGCTCTTTCTTGATTGCAACCCTGTTTTTTGCGAGCAAATAATTCAACATTTCTTCATATACATCTGCCTGAAACCGTCTCTCGTTGTCAGACTTCTGTCTTTTAGCAATCTCAAGAGCAATCTCTGCTTGCTGCGGTACCACATCTTTTGCAATCTTCCATTCAACAATCTCCTGATTTGTACCACCTATAAAGCTTCTGTTCGCACCTTTTTTAGCCTCTTCCAGTGCACTTTCCTTTGCTTTTATGTTGAAGTCATCCAATGCCGATTGGATGGAATTATTGACAGCAGCTTCTAATGCAGACTCATAATTATATTTTAATATGCTCTCTTCTGCATAAGAAAATACCCCTGTTACAATTAAAAATAAAACAACTAAAAAAATATATCGTTTCATATCATTATTCCTCCTCTTAATAGCCTGGACCGGCAGAAATTGCACGGTAGAGCCGATCGCTTTTGTTCATAGCCGTAATCATGCTTATGTTAACGCTAAATTCCATCTGACTAACAGCCAACTCAATTTGCTCTATAACAGATGCAGGAATCTGCCCTTCATTGTATTGATTGGTGATATTATCAAGTTGATTTTTTTGTTTTAAAAGTTTTTGCTTATTCATCTCTAAATCTAAATAGGAAATTTCTAATTCTTTATACGCTTGTCTGATTTCTTTTTCAATCTTGTATTCAGTATCAAGGAGCTTTATTTTAAGCTCTTCCATTTGTTCTATAGCTTTATCAAAGTTTTCTTTAGTATTCTTATGAAATCTATGCACATCCTTATGGCGGTAAATTTCTATCTGCTGCATGATAAGCCGAATCTGCCGCTGCAAGTCCCATATTTCCATTCTATTTGCTAATGCATTTGCCACAGCTTCATCTTCGGATAATGCTATTTTGTTATTATTAGACCACGGAGTTCCTATAAGAAGAAATCGATAATCTACAGGCAAACCGGAAAGCCTGTTAAATTGCCGATGCGAATTTTCATAGTTTCTTTCTGCTTTTACAAATCCATTTTCAGATTCCTTCATATCAAGAAAACTACTTTTTAAATCAAGCTCTGTAATCAAACCATTGTCATAGCGTATTTTCTCACGTTCGTAAGCTTTTTTTGCCAACTCGTAGAATTTTTCAGATAAAAGAACATTCTGATACGCTCCATATAAACCCAAAAAAAGACTGTCCGCTGTGTTCGCCATAATATTTTCATTTATAGTAACGGAAATTTTGCTTATTTCCCAAGCATGTTTCATACGCTCAGGTGTCAATTCCTTTAGAAGCCTCATTTGCATTTGCATCTCAGGCTCATAGTAATAAAAAACATCCTCATCTGTATACTCATTGTGGTAAACAAGCACTTTTTCGGTATTTATAGTTTTCGATTTAGCTAACTGGCTTTCATAGTTTTTATGAGCAATTTTTTCATTATGTACAGCGTCTCTAACAGAAGCAGAATTTCCTTTTACAAGCGCAACTGCCTTCTGTCTGTTAAGAATGACATCTGGATCAAGTGCAGCTTGGGATTTTAGAGCTGCAGTCGATAAAAAAAACGAACTCATTATGATTGAAAGTAACAGAATTTTTCTCCGCATTTAATTCCTCCTTGAAACCCATACAAAAAAGCAATTTACTATACCCTTCATACCCACCACTAAAGCATAAATCGATTTATCCTCGCCTATAGTGGCATAGTTCTTAGGGCACCCGCCACCAGACATTTTTCAACCAGAATGGTTGAAAATATGCGAAGAGGTGGGGGGTATCTTAGTCTCGTTATAAAATTATACCATAGCGCAGTTCTGAGAACAATAATATTTAGCTATTTAGCAAAAAATAGACACTAAGCAAAAGGAGCCTTCGGCTCCTTTTGCTTTAGCGCTTAATTACTAGATTCTTAATCTTCTTATCTGTTGTTGTTATTGTTGTTCTGCTTTTTTTTCTGCGCATTGTTTGGATTAACTTCTTCAGAAAACTCAGTCATATTTTCGCCCAACTGATCATTGTTGAAATTGGGCTTTTTCTTGATTTGATTTCCCTGATTGTTATTCCTGTTCTGATTCTGGTTTTGGTTCTGGTTTTTACCCATGCTTTGAGCACCTCCATAATATTCCAGATATTTTTTACTATCGCCCAATAAACATTTGGACGAAAATTTTACCGTACTTTGGACTTTGATAAACTCCTATACCTGTCAGATTAAAATTCCCGTTGAGGATATTCTTTCTGTGACCTTCGGAATTCATCCACGCTTTTACAGCGCCTTCCTCGGTACTGTTTCCTGCTATATTCTCTCCTGCGGTTTTAAAACTTATACCAAACTGGCGCATCATATCAAAAGGCGAGCCATATGTCGGTGACTGGTGTGCAAAATAATTGTTATCCACCATATCCTTTGCCTTAAGACGAGCAACTTCCATTAATTCCGGATCTGCTTTTAAGGCAGACAATCCTGCTTTTGATCTTTCTGCATTTATCAGATCCAAAATATCCTGTTCGTCTTTAGAAAGATTTGTCGTTGGTGGTGCCGGCGCTTTTGTTGGTTGCGGTACAGTAGTGGGTTTTGGTGGCGTAGGAGTCGCCTTTGGCTGGTCTATTTTGTTAGGCGGCTGCAAATATTTCGCGCTGACGCACCCAACCAGCCCTGTACTGGGATCGAAAATTACATACCAGCCATCAATCTCTGCTAATACGTTAACCCATTTGTTTTGCTTTAATGTCCCGACAATATTATATTTCGTGGACGGTCCTCTTCGGACATTCAACTCTGCTGCAGTTACAATTCCGCTTAAAAAATCTACCCTTTTCCAGGTCTGCTCCGCACTTGTCCGAGTAAGACCCGGACTTGACAGGCCAAACACGGTTACAGCCAGGAAGGTGATAAGAATAACTGCTGCAATTCTCTTCTTCATAGTCTCCCTCCTCATACCATGATTTGGACCCTGCGGAGTTTTAGCCAAAGGAAAATTATAAAAACTCTAATTACCCATGGTGGATTTCATGCAGGATCCATGTTGCAATAATTAGTATGTCACCTGATTGATTGAATTATTTACAAATAATAAAAAAATGATTAGAAATTCTAAAACAGACGGTTGTATGCGATATGAGATGCAAATTTTTTAATTATTCTACATATTTATTCGACAGTATGAGGTATGCAGTGTCCTTTTAGATGTAAACAGCTAAAACCCAGATGCCACCGTTGATCCGTCCGCTACTTTTCTATGGATCACTGAATAGACATGTTTCTAAAAACAAGAAATAATAAGATGATTGCTTCCCAGAAAGTCGTGAAACGATTTTCTCCTGCACGTTTGTCTGCAGGAAATTGCAGCTTGCTGCAACCTGGTGCAATCACAATATGGTTATCCAGCCTTCTTTCGAAGGCTGGATAACCATATTGCTGAAGTTTCTATTCTGCAAACTTTTCACCCATGAATTTAATAACAATAAAACCAAGCAAAAATGTTGCGATGGATATGGCAATGTCAAATCCCTGCGGTATTCCGGGAAATACTTCAATTATTGAACCGATAACAAACCCCAGGATAAGCATATACGTCTGCGAAGGCTTTTTAGTCATAAAGTTTTCCAGAAGCTTTGTTGTGGCAATAATTCCAAAACCTACACCTAAAGCAATAGGTATAAGAAAATTTATTTCAAAATTACTTATTGCATTTACTGTTATATCATACATTCCCAGTGCAAGAAGCATAAATGATGTGCTTATTCCCGGAAGTATTAACGCAACGGCTATTATGATACCGGCAATAAAAAGAAAAACAAACTGCAAAACCCCGGTTGAATTAGCTAAGTTTACAATTGTTCCTGTATAAAGAGACATAATTAATATAATTGCAAAGCCAATTACAAAATACAGCCAGTTTGAGGGTGCGCGTTTCCCCTCGTTGGCCTTTTTATACAAAACAGGTATGCCGCCGATAATAATACCTATAAACAAATAAATCATCGGATATTCAAAATTTTCAAGGCAAAACTTCATCAGACGGCTAAATCCAAACAAGCCTATAGCTCCACCTATTCCAACTGTAGCAAGAAAAATAATATTTCCTTTAATATCTTTGAAAAAAGAGCTTATTGAATGAATAATTTCATCGTACAGACCTAAAATTATAGCCATCGTTCCGCCGCTGACTCCCGGAACCAGAGTTGCAATTCCTATTATAACCCCTTTTATTATATGAGTGATAGTTTTCAATAGTATACCTCCAAGTCTATCTTTTCGTGGTATAATTCGCCTAACAATAAATAACTATACTTCCCATCACAGCTTGTGAGTAGAGTTTCTCAATACTGATACCGGCATACTGACGTGCGGTATATCACACCGCCGTTGGTGGTGCGTGTGAGCGTTTGCTAACAGGCAGCGTTTAAAACACTGCGGGGGGAAATTAATTAACTAATTAACTAACTAAGCAAGCAAGCAAATAAGTAAGCAAGCAAGCAAGCAAGTAAGTAAGTAACTTACTTACTTACTTACGATTATTAATAAGCTCTACCCCAATAAATCATGCGTTTGGCGGGTTTGCCACAACACACGCATGTTTTGGTGATCTCTTCCTGCTCAAAAGGAATACAGCGAGATGTCGCTCCTGTTTTCTCCTTTATTATGTCCTCACAGGCTTCGTCACCACACCACATTGCTTTAATAAACCCCGGTGTGCTTTCACAAATTGTCTTAAATTCATCCATAGTATTTGCGTTATAGGTTTTTTGATCCCTCATGTTCCTTGCTTTTTCCAAAAGTTCCTTTTGAATTGACAAAAGAATCTGTGGAATTTTTATTTCCAACTCATCAAGAGGCACAAAAAGTTTTTCGTTTGTGTCGCGGCGTACAAGAACACATTGATTTTTTTCGATATCTTTTGGACCTATCTCAAGACGCAACGGAACACCTCTCATCTCATGCTCACTAAATTTCCAGCCAGGCATTTTGTCGCTATCATCAATGACAACCCGTGCCACCTTTGACATTCTATCTTTTATTTCCTGTGCTTTTTCAAGAACACCTTCCTTATGCTGCTGCACAGGAACAATTACAACCTGCACAGGTGCGACCTCCGGAGGAAGAACCAAACCATTGTCATCCCCATGTACCATAATAAGAGCACCTATAAGCCTTGTAGTCATACCCCATGATGTCTGATGTACATATTGCAGCTTGTTATTTTTATCGGTGTATTGAATATCAAATGCTTTTGCAAAGCCGTCTCCAAAATTATGAGAGGTGCCAGTCTGCAAAGCTTTACCATCATGCATAAGGCTTTCTATTGTATAAGTTTCCATTGCACCGGCAAACTTCTCTTTTTCGGTTTTCTGCCCTTTAACTACAGGTATTGCCAAAACATTTTCACAAAACTCCGCATACACATTAAGCATACGAACGGTCTCCTCCTGTGCATCCTCTGCAGTTGCATGAGCAGTGTGACCTTCCTGCCATAGAAATTCGAGAGTTCTCAAAAACGGGCGGGTAGTTTTTTCCCATCGAACAACAGAACACCATTGGTTATATAGCTTGGGCAGATCTCTGTATGAATGTATGATGTTCGCATAATGCTCACAAAAAAGAGTTTCAGAGGTGGGTCTCACACATAGTTTTTCTGTAAGCTCGTCGTCCCCTCCATGTGTAACCCATGCAACTTCAGGCGCAAAACCTTTGACATGATCTTTTTCCTTTTGCAAAAGGCTTTCGGGAATAAACATAGGCATATAAACGTTTTCATGACCCGTTTCTTTAAACCTTTTATCAAGGTTTTTTTGAATATTCTCCCAGATAGCATATCCGTAAGGGCGAATTACCATACATCCGCGGACACTTGAGTAGTCCGCCAGATCAGCCTTTTTTATTATATCCGTATACCATTGGGCAAAATCCTCATCCATTGATGTTATAGCCTCAACAAGTTTTTTATCTTTCGCCATCAAACGACACTCCTTTAAAATATATTGGACTCACTTTATTTACATTATTCATCTTATTACATACTACATATATTGAATTAGAAGTTCAACATATATAGCCATGATGCACGTGCCATTTGTTTAGACATAGCCCTGAACAGGCACATTTGCAATATAAATTCAAAAAGAGAAAATGACCAAATATCACCAGATATACTTAACCTCTCTTTTAATTTATATAAAAACCTCTATCAAACGCTCCTAATGCCCGTATACATCATGACTAGTGGGTTAAAAATTCGGGTGGCGCATTTTGTCAAGTCTCATTTTGATTCTTTGAGCCAGCCCTTCAGCGTCTAATCCATATTTCTTATACAGTTGATTCCTTTCACCATGCTCTATTGCTATTTCCGGAAAAGCGGCAATTTCAAAAGGTACCATAACATCCCGCAAATTCATGTTTTGCAGTGCAATGCTGCCAAATCCGCCAGTTTCAACATGATCCTCAACAGTCATTACAAAACCGGTTTTGAGTGCTGATTTTTCTAGCATATCAGCATCAAAAGGTTTGATAAACCTGTAGTATAATACATCACAGTATATACCTTGTTTCTCCAAAATTTCAACTGCTTTTTTGACTATGGGAACCATATGCCCGGTAACAGCAATGGTTGCATCATTTCCTTCTGAAAGTTGCATGGCTTTACCAAGGCGTAAGGGCTCATCCGGCACCAGATTGCGTTGCCCCTGCCCTCTTGGATATCTTATGGCTATGGGTCCTTTACCTTGTTCAACTGCAAATGTAAGCATTTTCTCCAGCTCATCATAATCAGCCGGAGTCATAAATGTAATATTGGGCAGAGTAGAAAACATTGAAATATCATATAACCCTTGGTGGGTTTCACCATCTTCACCGATAACACCCGATCTGTCAATACAAAAGATAACGTTTAAATCCATTAGGGAAATATCGTGTATAATCTGGTCGTAAGCTCTTTGGAAAAAAGTTGAATATATGGCGACAACCGGTTTTAAACCATTTGCAGCTAAACCTCCTGCCATTGTAACCGCATGCTGCTCAGCAATTCCAACATCAAAAAAACGTTTAGGGAACTTTTCACTAAATTGGTTAAGACCTGTTCCTTCAGGCATAGCTGCTGTGATTGCAATAATATCCTTATGCTTTTCCGCCAGCTCTGTAAGCTTACTGCCAAAAACATTTGAAAAGCTTCCATTGCTCATTTTTTTAACTTGCCCGGTTTCAACGTCAAAGGGTGATATTCCATGGTATTTTTGAGGTTTTTCCTCAGCAGGGGTGTATCCACGACCTTTTGTTGTGCATACATGAATCATTATTGGACCTCTCATGCCCTTAACCTTTTTCAAAACTTCCTGCATTTCTGAAATATTATGACCGTCAATGGGACCGTAATAGCGAAACCCCAATTCTTCAAACAGGATTCCAGGCAGCAGAAGGCTCTTAAGTGATCCTTTAACTCGATGCAATACTTTTTTGGCTGAATTACCTATAGCGGGTATTTTCTCAACTAATGTTTGAAAATCATCTCTTACTTTGAAATAAATTGGTTCTGTTCTGATACGGCTCAAGTAACGTGACATACCTCCAACATTTTTAGATATGGACATTTCGTTATCATTTAAAACAACTATTAAGTTTGTCTTGCAGTTTCCTGCATCATTTAAGGCCTCAAAGGCCATTCCTCCGGTTAAAGCACCATCACCTATAACTGCTACAACACTGTAATTCTGTCCTAAAAGATCCCTCGCCCTTGCCATACCCAAGGCAGCAGAAATGGAAGTTGAACTATGACCTGTGTTAAAAGAGTCATGTGCACTCTCTGATATTTTGGGAAATCCTGAAATTCCACCGATCTGTCTTATGTTAATTAAGTCATTTTTACGCCCTGTCAATATTTTATGAACATAAGTTTGATGTCCCACATCCCATACTATTTTATCTTCGGGGGTATGAAAAACCGTATGTAGAGCAATCGTCAATTCAACAACACCAAGGTTAGATGCAATATGCCCACCTGTCCGGGAAATTTTCTCTATTAAAAATGATCTTATTTCTGTTGCCAGTTTTTCAAGACAGCATGGCTTTAACTTTTTTAAGTCGGACGGCTCAATAACTTGATCCAATACTCCTGCTGAACATATACATTCCCTTTCCAATTTTCCTGATCCTTCTTTCCCATATTAAAAGGCACCCTGATTATTTAACACTTTTAACAGCCTATCAAATACAAATTTAAAATATCCTGTTTTACAAATTTAAAATATCCTGTTTTGGCTTTGCCAAAACAAATGGTACGTGCATAAATTCATGTCTTTATATGTTAAATTCCCCTTCAACATATATAGTTTAGCGCAATCATAATTTTACTAAAATATACCGGAAAGTGCAATTACTTTTTATTGTCAGAAGGGAAAAACAATGCAAAAAGAGTTCCAACCCTGTATATTATAAAATTACTATTGTTCATTCCAAACTTTTTTGCGAATGCTTTCCCGCCTACCGTAACAGCAGCTATAATTCCACCGACCGTAGCTTCAATAAATCCCGAGCCGGCATTACCGGAAAAAATTCTGTATACAATTGCAGCTCCTGCAGTTCCGCTTACAACACCGCAAATATCTCCCACTACATCATTACATATACTTGCTACCTTATCTGCGTTCCTAATAAGTTTAATCGCTTGCTTTGCACCACTGTATTTTTTTGATGCCATTGAATGAAAAGGTTTTTCATCTGCTGCAGTTACCGCAACACCGATAATATCAAAAACAACACCCAATAATACAATTAATAATACAACAAGAAACGAAAAGAAAGGTGATATTTTTTCAAATAGACCTGTGGATATAAAAAGAATGCTAATTGATAAAACAAAAGAAATAATAGTTACACCAACCGCCCAAAGACTTTGTCCTTTGCCCGTCAGTGCTTTGGTTCGTTTAACAGGATAGCGTTTTTCACCATTTGCCTTATATCTCTCTTGAGATACAGAACGCGTTAATTTATTATTGTTACGTATTTTCTCCATTTTAGTTCCAGTACAAATATGATAACAGGTAATCAACCTGTTTTAAATAAATAAAATCGGATGGCGATTTACAAAGTAAATTTTGCGGCTTAGGTCAGGCAGGATTTCCCCGGACAGTACCAATTTGTCACCAAAAAGGCTGTTTCCATTTAACCACCCGTCGACAGGTTACCCTTATCGAAGCCTGATCACCACTTAGACCACACTGCAATCCCCTGTATATCTGATGTACAGTCTAGGGGTTTTCCCCGAAAGTCTTATTTGTTTCTAGTCTCTTTTGCAGAGTGTATTTCAACTGGCAATAATACCTTTGTTTTGGCCTGCACAAAAGCATCTGATCCAGTATCCCTAAAACCCCACTCAAGACAGGCTACACTGCTCACAGCACCTAAATTGAGGAACCGCATAGCAGGTTCTGCCCGTAACGTAGTCAAGGTATGTAGCTCTTTAATAATGCGCAACCTGTCTTCCACGTATTACGGGTCTCCGCGGTAAAGGGGTCAGTACCTGCATGCCATTGCTGGCTGCCCCAAAACCTTAACTCCCAGCACCAGCCCATCACTGGGCGTAACAAGCCGGCACCAAGAACTTCATCGATGTGCCCTTTAGCGGATTTTTAGCCCCGCCTTCGAAACAAACAGTACCAACTAGAATACTGCGCCATCCCGATAAGCTATGAAAGATATTATAGCATATGCAGTTCAAAACAGCAAAACCCGAATTTGTTCAAAAAGGGCAATCTAATCCTTATCATTCTGTTTTTATAGTATTAATTAAATAAAATCCCTGTTATAATACCTAATGCTGCTCCTGCCAACACTTCAACCGGGGTGTGACCAAGTAATACCTTTAATTCTTTATCAAGTTGTATATGTTCATTTGAGTTAACAAGCTTGTTTAAAACCTCCGCTTGCTTTCCGGCTGCACGCCTTAAGCCCGCCGCATCTGCCATTACAATCAATGAGAATATTGCTGATACTGCAAAAATATCTGAATCAAAACCATTGTGAATACCCATAATTGTGGTAATCGATACTGTGAACGCCGTGTGTGAGCTTGGCATACCACCGGAGCCAATGAATTTTCTGAAATCAACCCGTTTATTCTTTATCAGATCAAAAATAAATTTTATTGATTGTGCAACAAACCATGTAACCACGGGAACAATAAAAGAGCGGTTTGTAAACATGTTCCATATAACCATAAATAAATCCACCTCAAAGTATCTTTGCTGCAACACATAAAGTGGGCTTCGCCCACAACCAAATAGCGGAACCTTATTGCTGCAAGACATCAAATTCTTGTTTTTATTTGATGTTTTGCAGCAATAAGGTACTAAGCCTGTTAATGGCTACGGTTTGCAATGTAAAAAGCTGTTTCTTTTAAAAACCACGCTCTATCTCCAAAACGTTCCAACGCATTTATTGCTTTATTTGTTGTTTCGGAAAGCATACTTTTTGCTCCATCAAGACCATATAAGGATGCATAGGTTGTTTTCAGGTTTTTTGTGTCACTTCCTATGGGCTTACCCAATTCATCTGCTGAACCTACCACATCAAGAATATCATCCTTTATTTGAAATGCCAACCCGATTGCATCTGCATATTGTGAAAGCACATCTACTTCCTCATCGGATGCACCAATAAGAATCGATGGAGCTACTATACCGGCTTTTATTAAAGCACCTGTTTTTTTCTGATGTATTTGTTTTAGGGCTTCCGCTGAAATCTCTCTTCCCTCTGATTCCCCATCAAGAACCTGACCGCAGATCATACCTGATCTACCGGCAGCTTCAGCTACAATTATGGAAGCTTTAAGCGCTTGCTCCATTCCTGCACCTGAATTAAGCGAAGTTTTAAAAAGCAATTCAAAGGCTTCATTTAAAAGAGCATCACCCGCTAAAATTGCCATTGCCTCACCATAAACCATGTGGTTTGTTGGTCTTCCCCTTCTGAGATCATCATTGTCCATAGCCGGGAGGTCATCATGAATTAATGAATAGGTGTGGATTAATTCAATTGATGCTGCAATCGGCATCACCTTTTCAACTGAGCCATTAAGCATTTTTGCCGTAGCCAAAGACAAAACAGGCCTTATTCTTTTTCCACCGGACATAGCACTGTATGCCATTGATTGAACCAGGCTCTTTTCTTGTATATTTCTAAGAAGCGCATCAAAATATGCTTTTAAATAGTCATCCACCAAGGCCTGCAGGCTTTTAAATTCGTCATTGTAATTCACTCCTGCACCTCCTGCATACAAGCTTCTTCTTTTAGTTCACCATTTTCTTCAATAAGCCGTACGATTTTCTTTTCAGTTTCATCCAGCTTACGGGTGCAATAACCCGATAAAGCCACTCCTCTTTGAAACAGCTCTAATGATTCCTCTAGTGGAATATCTCCTTTTTCAAGTAGCTCAACTATTTCCTCCAGCTGCTTTACAGCATCCTCAAAATTTTTAACCTCATCCATATTACATCTCCTGTTAATCATTCATCCCCCACCTACACTTTCACTGACGTGAATAAGTAGTCGTTTAGAGGTGGGAAAGCTTTGTTATTTAGCTGTTGTTAACCTCTTTAACCGAACATATCATGCTTCCATCTGTTACGGTTATTTCAAGCATATCACCGGGTTTTACTCCGGATATTGATTTAATAATCTCCTTTTCAGAGCTGCGGGTAATGCTGTACCCACGGGATAAAACCATAAGAGGGCTTAATGCGTCCATTTTTCCACAAACAACAGATAGCTTGTTTTTTGCTGACTCAAAAACTCGTTTCATGGAATTTCCCATATGCTTATTTAATTGCTCCAATTCAATACACAGTTGGTTTAACCTATCCAATGGGTGCCGGAGCGACGGACTTTTAGCCAGCTGACCCAGGAGTTGTCTTTCCTTTTGAATTCTTCCCGCCAATGCACGTTTTAAACGAAGCCTTTTATCCATTATGTTTTTTTGTAGTGCTTCCTTTTCAGGTACAACCAATTCTGCAGCTGCTGATGGCGTCGGTGCCCTCAAATCTGCAACAAAATCTGAAATTGAAAAATCCGTCTCATGGCCGACAGCTGAAATGACCGGTATTTCGGATTTAAAAATACTCCTTGCCACAATCTCTTCATTAAATGGCCAAAGTTCCTCAAGTGAACCACCACCACGTGCCAATATTATTACATCAACTGCCCTTGTTTTATTAAGTGCATCCAAGGCTTTGGAAATCTGTTTCCCAGCACCATCTCCCTGAACCATAACAGGGAATATTTTTAAAACAACATTAGGGTATCTTCGGAACAAAACATTCATAATATCCTGAATAACTGCTCCTGTTGGAGATGTGACAACTCCGATGCTTTTTGGAGTATAGGGCAGCTTTTTTTTATGCTCCGGGGCAAAAATACCTTCGCCTTCAAGCCTTTGCTTTAGTTGCTCAAAAGCCAGATATAAATCACCTATGCCATCCGGCTCCATAAATTCGGGGTAAAGCTGGTATGATCCTCCCGCCTCATAAACGGAAACATATCCACGGATGATAACCTTAAGACCGTCTTCCGGTTTGAAATGGAGTCTGCGGTTTTGAGTTTTAAACATCACACATTTTATAACACTTTTATCATCCTTTAATGTAAAGTACATATGGCCTGAGGAATGCAATTTATAATTTGATATTTCGCCCGTTACGCATACATTTGACAAAAGATTGTCAAAGGAAAAAATTTGTTTAATGTATTTTGTGAGTTGGGTTACCGTTAATTTCTGCTGCATATCTAATTTCCTTCGTTTGGATTAAGCTGTGCTACAACTTTACCCAAAATACCATTAATAAAGGTCCTAGACTGTTCTCCACCATATTTCTTTGAAAGCTCAACAGCTTCATTAATTGAAACATTCCATGGTATATCTTTTCTGAAACTCAACTCATATACAGCAAGACGCATGATAGCCAAATCAACCTTCGGCATCCTCTCTAAAGACCATCCTTTTGCATGGTTTTTAATTAGCAAGTCAATTTCAATGAGATTCTCAGTTACTCCACGAACTACATCGAGGAAATAATCTTTTTCTAAATTTTCAAGCTTCTCTGTTTCCGCCAGAAATAATTCTATCTGATCTTCGATATTGTCATCTCTCAACTGAAATTGGTATAAAAGCTTCATAGCCTGGTCCCGGGATAATCTTCTGCTCAAAATAAATCCACCTTACCTTATTCTTTTAAGCCTGTATAATCAATACTCTGCTAAACATATACATATAATGATTGATCCCGAAAAAATCGTAAAAAAACGACTTTTACCTGCAGTAAGGTTCAGCAAGCTGCAACTTGGGCAATCACAATATTGTTATCTGACCTTCTTTCGAAGTCTTATGAAATTAAAGATATCTTAATTTCATAAGGAAGTCACTTCGTGACTTTTCGAGAGTTAATCATATTATACCCATCCAATAAAAAAGCTGCAAGGGAGAAGTATAATCTTTATTGCATGTAAAATAAATATGCTGTATAATGGAAATAATTTGTTGGTCGGGTTCTGCAACTCTTTATGTAGCTTGATCACACACAATTTATACTAATTATGTTGATTTGGTTCAACATATAGAGACATGAATTAATGGCATATACCATTTGTTTACAGGAGGTTTTATTATGTTTTGTCCAAAGTGCGGAAATGAAGTTGGCGACTATATTCGAATCTGTCCTTCCTGCGGCGAAATGCTTGAGCCTGGTGAAGATACAAAAAGCAACCCGCAGCAAAATTCTAACGACAATTTTTCCAGCAACAACGGCTATAGCAACAATTTTTCCGGTAACAACAATTACAGCAACAACCAATATCAGAATAATCCTGTTCCGCATATACCGGATTATAAAACCCAATCAATTCTGCTTATTGTTTTTAGCTCAATATTATGTTGTTTTACCTGCTTGTCTATAATAGCACTACCTTTTGCTATAGTTGCCCTGGTAACCTCCAATAAAATAAAAATGCACATTGCTGCCGGTAACATTGATCTTGCTATGGAAGAATCAAAAAAGACAAAAATGTGGTGTTGGATAAGCTTTGGGATTCTAATAGGAGCAATAGTCTTGGGGATTATTTTTAATATTTATTTCTTATCCAGTGGTTTTTATAATGATTTTTTAGAGCAGATGTCAGATTTTCAATATAAATATGATTTTTAAAATTTACTATGATTAAGGCTAAGGTTAAGGCTAAGGCTATGATTTTAAGCTGAATATGAGGGTTATGAAAGTAATGATCAAAAAATGGCTTGCTTTTTTTAGTAAGCCATTTATCCGTTTAATACTGTTTGTTTTCACTTGCTTTACGTTGGGTATAACTGCTTTACTTTTATACAGAATCAACCCGTCAGAAATCACTCTGCCTTTGTCGTGCTCATTTTATTATTTTACAGGTCTCTATTGCCCTGGCTGCGGAATGACTAGAGCTCTTTATTCTGTAATCCATTGTAATTTCAAGGCTGCTTTTTCATTTAATTTGCTTTGGCCATTTATTGTATTGTTTCTGTTTGCAGCAATATACATATGGTTCAGTTTTTTATGCAACGGGAAAAATCCTTTTAATCCTATAAACAATTTTTTGAATAGGTATTCATTTTCCGGGTGGTTTATTCTTATAGTTCTTATTGCATTTTGGATATTAAGGAACATCCCCCTATATCCATTTACACTTCTGTCGCCAGGGTAACAGAAGCTAGCCCAGAAATGCTTTGGATATGCGTGCATGCATTCCTTTGGCACTTAAGCATTTTTCATATCTTTTTACTAAAAGAAATGGAAAGGATGTCTATAGCTTATAGTCAGTAATCTTTTGTTAATTGAACATGGATCCAGTATAGCGAGGCTGCACACTTTTGCTCAGAATGCATTGAGAATAGCTGCATAACTTCGCAAAGATAAAGCATACTGAACTAACAACATAGTTACAACGAAGAATATCAGACTTCCAATCACACTTTTAGCCTTTAAATATGTCAAAAATAGTAAACCCTGCAACGGTCATTGCAACAACATAGGCAACGAGAATAATAATCCACCATAGTAAACATGCCCTGGATAAATTTCTCCTATGGACATTCCCTTTTGAGGAAAAAGCCCATATAGCCATCATTACTAAATTAACACCCGGCAAAAGGTAAAACAAAATGGTTATCATCCATTCACCAACACTTAGAACTTTTTGATCTTTTTCCGGGATTTTGTCTTCACATGGGTTTCCTTCTTTTTTACTGGCTGTCTCGTTTTCTGTCATAACCAATACAGGCTGTGGATTAAGCTGAGTATCCAATTGTTGTTCAATGGCTGCCTGGTTTTCATCAGCTTGTTTATTCATATCTTACTTACACCTCCATAATTTATCCTTGTTCTACATAACACAATCGCCTCATTGTGACATACTCCCACCGCATATAGAGGCAGGAGACTTCCTGTTAGTCGTTGTTAATCTCGCAAATCGGTATAAGACCACCATAATCGTATATACCATCTTTTTTAAGACATACCCACTTTACATCATATTTATTTAAGAATTTTTTGACCTCATCATTGTTATCAAGAGCATCAATATTACCGGTAAAGGCTAAAATTCTTTCATCTATAAAGCCTGCAGTTCCTCCAATAAAGCCATAATCCAGACCGGCAAGATGAATGTTATTCTGGGGTGGTATTTTTAAAACATCCAATCCCGCCTCCAATGCTGCTTTTTCTATTGATGGATCAGCTGTTATAATGCTTTCTGAAGTTATCGGCAGAGTTGAGCACTTTGTATAGCCTTGGTTAACATGGATAAGACGAATTGATGATTTCTCCAAAACATCAACCAAAACACAATCTGTATATTTCGTATTATGAAAAGCAAGTTTTCCAACAATCGCAACATTATATGCGATATCAAAGGGATAGTTATTTTTAAGCTCCGTGCTGCCTAAATTTACAATAAACCCCTGCTTTTTCAACATAAATAAAATTTCTTTTGGCATTTCCGGTTGGCAAATCAGTATATTTTCTTTTATATGAACTATTTGCATATCCGGATGACCTGACACAGAATATTGTAATCCCTTTAATAATGGAATTTCAATAATATCATGAACATACTTTTTCAGCTCTGCCTTCATGCCATTTTCAAGACGCTTGTCCACAGCCATAAGAGAAACCTTATGCGAAGGAAATGAAGCTTTATTTATAAATTCCATAGCACACCTTTCTGTGAACTCGCATATGATGTTTACAGCCGAAGGTTTTTAGGGCCCAAAGCCTTAGGCTTTTCACATAGAGCGCCGCATCCTTCGGGATGCGGCATTCAAATTTGATTCTAAACTAGTGTAATGTATCAATGACATTTAATATCAAGTAGATCGATCTGCTTATTCTTAGAGGCTGCATTAGGCTGAAAAAGAAT
>DAIPML010000317.1:0-3880 GCA_036768735.1 Clostridiales bacterium
TATTCCAGACAAGTCAAATGTGTTTTCGGTAGGGCTTTTGTATGTAAATACTGCATATTTGGTTCTTGGTTGTAAATGGGATACCATTCCTTCCGGAATAATGGCATAATCTTTAGTATTGAATCCACAGACATAACTATAACTACCTTCGTGCTTGGGGAAGGGAAGAAAAACTCCATAGCTTCCTGACTTATCTTCAATATCGCGTATTTTTCTATTCTCTTTTTTGTTAAAGCAGTCCCAAAGCCTAAAAACAGTAAAATTGGAAGCATTATCCTGGGGTGTTGCATCGCATTTTAGTCCAATAATAGTAAAGGAATCCTTATTTGTAAAAGTTGGCTCATCAAAAGTTAGTGGACACTTTTGAACCTCTTTTGAATTTGTTTTTTCACGGATAGGCATATAGAGGTTCATGCGGGTCTTTGAAGAAACAAATATGATGGAATACCTTAACAGGGTAAAATCGTCTTGTCAAAATGAAATACTGGGCTCAAAACAAAATGCAGTAGGGTTTTGGCAAGCCTTAGACAAGCTTGTTGCAGAATCAGAGATGGTGATAGACCGTCCTAAAGGGAGCCGACATCCAAGATATCCTGATATAGTATATCAGGTCGACTATGGTTATTTAAAAGGCACTACTTCAATGGATGGAGGTGGTATTGATGTCTGGAAGGGGACTAGGGGAAATCCCGCGGTTGATACGGTAATATGCATAGTCGACCTTGTGAAGAGGGACTCAGAGATTATAGGTTTATTTTTATTGATATAGTGTTTAAATTAGCACATGATGGGCGAGAGTTTAAACCAAAAAGTATAATTTTGGTTTAAATTTTGATTATAAATATTGAAATTTAAACATAATTATATTAAAATTAAACCAAGAGGTGATAAACTTGAAAACTTATGAAAAATTATTACGACTTGGAGTGTTTACTATAAATGATGTGGACACTATTTATGGAAATAGAAACAGCGCAACTTCAGCAGTAAGAGCACTCTTAAAAAATGGCTTAGTTAAAAGCATCAAGAAAAATCTCTATGTTTGCAATGATATTGAAAACAGAATACCTGTCGCAGATAAGTTCAAAATTGGAAGTAGTATAACAAAGGATGCATATGTATCTCACCACAGTGCATTAGAGTTTCATGGCGTAGGACATCAGTTGTTTTTTGAAATATATGTTTCATCTGGTTCTGTATTCAAGCCTTTTAAATATGACGGAATAACATACCGGTACGTAGCTTCGAAATTTGAAGATGGCGTAGTAACTTACAATACGAACCGTGGTGTAAGAGTTACCAACCTGGAGAGAACTGTAATTGACTGTATAAAAGATTTGGGTAAGGCAGGGGGTATTGAGGAACTTTTACAGTGCTTACGCCTGATTACATTTCTTGACAGCGAAAAGATGATCCAATATTTAAAGTTGTATAATATTCAGTTTTTGTATCAGAAAGCGGGATTTCTCCTGAAACATTTTCAGGATGAGCTCAAATTGCCCTATAGCTTTTTTGACTTTTGTCATAAAAACATAGTAAAAAGTAAGCGTTATCTGACGGATAAGGACGAAAAAGATTTGATTTATAATTCAGAGTGGCGACTTTTTGTGCCTGAAAATCTGATGACTTTCATGGAACAGGGGAGTGACGAACTTGTATAAATACGATAAAAGCTATTTTGATAAAAGAACTCGTGAGACAGGCTTTATAAGAGACAGTCTTGAAAAAGTATACCGGCTGGCTGATATTCTCGAATACATCAATAAGAACCCTCTACACAGGGATTGTCTTGCCTTAAAAGGCGGTACAGCAATTAATCTTACAGTATTCAATATGCCAAGGCTTTCTGTTGATCTTGACCTGGATTTTTGCATGGTTGTGACAAGGGAAGAGATGTTGGAGTACCGTAAGAGAATCAATGAAGATTTAATAACATTTTTGCAGACACAGGGTTATGCTTTAAATCTTGAGAAGGGCAAGAACCCTCATTCTCTTGATTCATGGGTTTTCTGGTATATAAATTCAGCCGGAAACAGGGACAATCTCAAAGTAGAAATAAACTATTCAATGCGTGCGCATATTCTACCAATTGCTGAAATGCCTATTCAGACTGATTTGTTGGAGAAAAGCTTTTCCATAAGGGTACTATCCCCATTGGAGTTATTTGGCACAAAAATCAATGCTCTTGTTGGCAGGACAGCAGCAAGGGATTTATATGATATAGACAACATGGTTTATTTCGGTACTTTTGATGAAAGCGAATTGCCAATGCTTAAAAAGTGTTTCCTTTTTTACTTCGCAGTTGGGAGTAGCAAGGAGTTTGAGATATCTTTTGATTTGTCAGAAATTGACCGTTTAACCTGGAGCAAAATCAAGCAGACATTACTCCCTATGCTGCGTCGAAATGAACACTTTGACCTTGATGTATCCCGAACCCGTGTTAAAGACTTTATTAACAGGTTGATCATGCTTAATGCCGATGAACAGGAATTTTTGCAGCGGTTCAAGAGTAAAGAGTATTTGCCGGGGTTGTTGTTTGATGATTCTAATATTGTAGATAGGATCAAAAATCATCCTATGGCTTTATGGAAAATCAGGGACAAGAATTAATGAGCAATGAGGAGCTTTATTGACTGGATAACAGATAGATTAGATAAACCTGAATCTTTTATCCATGCTTATAATATGAAAAAGCTTGCTAAAAGCTGGGGATGTAAATCCTTATATACAGCATATATGTCATGCATATGCTTAATAGCTGGGTTCGGGCTGAATTACACGATATGATTAATTGGTACATCGGCACACGGCACGGATTTGATATTTCTACAGGCAAGAACGGCAAGTATTTTAAAAAATATCTCTCACCTGAGCTATATTCGCAATACGCCACCACCTATTCCGGTAGCGGCTATGCCAGCATATGGGCATCAATCGATGCGATGTGCGACTTGTTCCATGCTCTCGCAGTCACGGTAGCAGCGCATTTTGGCTTCAATTATCGGCAGAACGAGGAAGCTCGAATCCGAGAGTATTTGAGGATGTTGAGAGAAGATGAAGGGGGTCGATGAATATGATTATTCGTGAAGTAAATATCAACGATGCCGATGCACTATCTGACATCTATAAATATTATGTAGATAATTTTCCTTATTCATTTGAGCTTGTCGCACCGTCTGCCGAGGAGTTTGCAGAGAGAATAGTTGATATTTCAGATAAATTTCCTTTCTTTGTTTGCGAGGATAATGGCGAAATAATCGGTTTCGCTTACGCACATAAGTTTAGGGAACGTAAAGCATATCAGTGGGTATGTGAGACTTCAATTTATGCAAAGAATGGTTGTACGCAAAGAGGTGTAGGCAAATTGTTATATGCAAATCTTCTTCATGCTTTGAAACAGCAGGGATTTGTAAAGGCGTTTGCGGTTCTTGGCTGTCCGAATGAAGAAAGTGAGATTTTTCACCAAAAAATGGGATTTTCATTAGTATCAACGTTACCGAATATTGGCTATAAGCTCGGTTCGTGGCATGATATAAAATATTACGTTATAGAACTCAATCCATTTCGTGATGATATGCCGGAACCGTTAGAATATCATCAAATAAAACAAGAGAAGGAAACTTGCTGAATATGCCGTGCTTAAAACAAAGCTGCGTAAGGGTTTTGAACATGACAGGGATGGCTATACCAACGCAAAAACTGCATTTATTCGTGAGGTTACGGAGAAAGCGAGAAAACTATGAAAAGGCCTTTTGTTATAAGCATTTCCGGCTTATCTGGCAGCGGCAAAACAGCTGTCACAAACGCATTAAGATCGCAACTGGTGAATGCCGCCGTGATCAGCTTTGACGATTATGGCGATAGTGTTTATCTTAACCGC
>DAIPML010000318.1:0-3863 GCA_036768735.1 Clostridiales bacterium
TTTGCACTTAGATAAAGATTCTTTTGAAACACTTTTGCTGGATACTCAGGAAAGAACTGAAGTAAGAGCAGATATTATTGAAAAAGATTATTATGTTACATTAATGCTTAAGGAGCTCGCTGAAAATCAAAGTGAGCTTCATGCTTATTTTAAGGGTGGCACTGCACTCTACAAAGCGCTTTAACCCCGGTTGGATTGCGATTGACAGTTGAATATCATCGTATTACTCTTCTTGCAGTGAAATATGTTCTTTGATAATAACCTGAAATAAGAGAAGAATTTTTTACGACATTCCCTGTTGAAGGTGCGTGTACAAATTCACCATTGCCTACATATATACCGACATGGTTTACATTTTTACCATCTGCCGCAAAAAACACAAGATCACCATACAGTAATTCTGATTTAGGTACATAAACCCCAGCCGTTGACTGGGAAGCGGACACTCTTGGGAGAGCTATTCCCAACTTTCCGTAAAGAGTATAAACCAGCCCGGAACAATCATAACTGCTTGGGCCTGTTGCACCCCATTGATATGGTTTCCCCATTTCCGGTTTAATAAGTGCTTTAAGCTTATCAACAGTATTAGCAAAAGAGTCACCACGGGACACTTCAATGTTGTTTCCACCCTTTTCGGACGGATCTTGGGTTACCGGTCGCCCCGGTTGATAAACGACTTCTGCCAAAAGGACGTATTTTTCATACATTCTTTTAACCATAATAATTGCTTCCTCACGAGTGGCGGATCCTACAGGATTGAATTTGTTGTTTCCAACCCCGGTTATCACACCTGAGCTGTACAAATACTTCACTGCTTCATTGGCCCAAGGTGAGATCTGTGCTTCATCATTAAAAATGTGTTCATTGCTGATGGAAAAATCATATTCCAACTTTGCAGCTTTCAAAGTACGATACAGCATAGCGCTGAGCTCCTGCCGGGTTGCTGTATTATCAGGAGCAAACTTTCCGCTGCCGACACCGTTAACGATTCCTAGGCTGTTTGCTGCCGCTACATTCGGATTTTGAGTATCAATAAAAGGTTTTGTATTGATAGCCTCGATCTTTTTCCCAACGAGGTTCTCATATAATTTCAACGCAAGCTCGCTGAATTCCTCCCGTGTAATATTTTGTTTGAAATTCTCCTGAACCTTTTCCGTCAGCAAATTATATTCGTCTGCTTTAGAGAGTTCGCCTACAGACCAATCACTTGCTGAAGCCAGTGACTCTACCGACAGGGCATGACTGGGAAATATAGTTATAGAACCTATTAGGACAAAAGCAATTAAAATAATTCGTAATGCATTTTTAAAATTTGTTTTCATTTCATAACCTCAATTCTTTAGAATATTAAGTATGATTTTTTTAATCATGTAATTAATCGATTCAATATACATCTTTCTTTCAGAACTACAGTAGGCTCTATTATGTTAACATAGAATTATGTAATCTAATTTTACAGAAACCTTACAAGATAGTTACACAGTGCAAATATGGAAAAAATAATATACAAGATGCACCCAGTTAATACCGCAAATTGAGTGCAGATCATTAAGAAATTACATAACAAACTATGCAGGGAACTATCTTCAAAACATTTAGGCATATTGTTCAGTTCAATAGCTAAGATGCAATCACCATATATCATTAAGAAATTTTACTGTTTACGAAGGATTTTCGCGTTAAATGCGACTACCCTTATGGAGGCTATAATTTACTTAATGCGGTAATTAGTTTTTCGGTGTGGTTCTGATACTTTTTACCATTTCATATTTGGCGTTTTGTTATCAGGACGGGTATAATTACAGTGAATAGGGAGGTTTACCTAAATGAAAAAGTATAAAAACTCTGCATTTCCACTTATATTAATAATAGTTTTTGCACATGTACTTGCCGGTTGCGGAGAATCCAATACAATTTCGAGCTATATCGTTTCCGATCAACAGTATACAGACAGGAACGGTTTGGAAAGCGCAAAGCAGCCTGAACAACTAAAAGAAGGGGAAAACGTTTATGCCAGCGTTTATTTCATTGAATCTCCTAAGGGGATGGAATATACCGCAAAATGGTTTATTAATGGGAATGAAGTTAAAACGGATACTCAAAAAACGACAACTGATAAAAGAGGCGTGATCATTTTTTCTCTGGAAGGAGATCAGATCATTGCTGGCACACTGAAACTAGAAGTGAGTTATGACGGCATTACATTGGTCTCAAAGGAGCTTGTTATTGCCGAGGAATGAGGATAACCTGGTGAATAATGCGAAGAATCTGAAAGAAGAAAAGTTTATATCGCTGTATAGGGTTTTCGTTGACGAAATCTATCGGTATATTTTTCTCCGCACGGGGTTGGATGCTACGTTGGCGGAAGATATGACGCAGGAAATATTTCTTGATGTGTTTAAAGGCCTAAACGAATTCAAAGGGCTTTGCTCAGAAAGAACGTGGGTATTTAAAATTGCTAAAAATAAGCTTTTCAGCTTTTATCGAAAGCAGTGTCATCAAAAAATTGAGTTTATTGACATCGAAGATCCTCTCATCGGGGGTCTGAGTGATTCCAGGCTGGAAACCGAAAAGCTTATGGAGTCAGCTCTTGAAAGCCAAATAGTCTGTGATTGCCTTAACAGGATTCCCAAGCATTACAGGATTACACTAATGCTAAAATATGTTGATGATAAAAGCATAAAGCAGATTGCAAAGCTTATGGATAAGTCTCCTAAAGCAATAGAAAGCCTATTGCAAAGATCAAAAAATGCTTTCATCAAAGAATACCGGTTATCCCAAGCAAAGGAGTGATTTGAGTTGTGAAAAAAGACACAAATACTTACACTATATTAAAAAATTCTGCGCTACCGACAGCGCAACAGAAAGAAAACATGCTCAATGAAGTTTTAGACGAGTGCCGTAAATACCATATGTCACCTGCTTTAAAAATTAGCCGGTTGATAACCGTCTACCCCTGGCGCTTTGCATTTGGTCTTTCCACGATACAGGCGGTGCTATGCACCATGATTTGGGGTAGCGGATACACGAACATGATACTCAGAGTCTTTGGAGGTTGAGAAAATGAAATCATTTTTTGATGCAGTAAATCATCCGGTAGAAGCATTTCGGAATAAAAATAAATCGGTAACATTGTTCCTTGTTATATTTACCATACTAATCAATACTGTTTTTGAACCCCTTCTCGGCTGGTTAGTCGGTGCTCAGCACCCAACTCCCGACATTTATATGATATTGCGTACCACTTTATTTGGATGTCTCAGTTATCTGGCAATATGCGTTGTGTTTTGGGTTGTATGCAAATGCTTTGGCAGCGATACACCACTGAAAAATTATATCCAGACGTGGGGTCTGACCTTTTTTCCTACCCTGCTATGCTCGATTGCCGTTGCTTTCAGCGAGACATTCTTTACTGTTTTCTGGAATAACAGCATCTGGGGCATGCTGTTGAGCATTGTATTTGTCGGTATACTGATATGGAAAACGATCCTGTATGTGGTTTTTTTAAGAGAGGTGTCTGACCTGAAAGGATACAAAACGCTTGGGGCATTTGTCGTGATTGGAATCATGATTGTTGCTTTGGCGCTGCTTAACGGATATGCTGGGCTGAAAACGCCAATACTGTAAGTTTCAATCTATTCCAGCGCAGTTTTTCTCTGCTAAGATACTAAATGCTTATTTTTAAGTGGAACATAATCGCATGTGGTACAATGAAACATTACCATAACCGATCAGAGTTTGTTTGACTACACAAATTTAGCTTGACACATTTAACCTTTGTATGTAATAATACTCAAAACAGTGAGTGTGCATAAAAGCAGATGCTTGAGCTGCATAGGGGCGTTACAGCCCTACACGTGGTA
>DAIPML010000319.1:0-3843 GCA_036768735.1 Clostridiales bacterium
AATCTTTTATTTGTATATAATTTGGAAAGATGGTTCACAATCCGTCCATACCGCCAATAGATTTAGAAAATCAAAGAAAAGTCCTGTTATTCAGTAGAATACAGGACTTTTTTATTTTACCCACCCCGGCAAAAAATCCCATTAAAACGCAGATAAAAAAGGCTAATCCGTGGGACTTTCGGATTTAGATAAAATGTCCCACTTTCAGGTCTCTTTCTCACTGTATTTCAGATTTTTACCTAACAATAAAATGGACTCTTAATAGTAATTTTGTAACCAAAGAAAAGAGTTTATTATGGGATCAAAGAAAAGTACCTTTAATGTGAACTTTCTACTTAGAAAGCACAAGATGTTGAAGAACGGAGAAGCACCCATATGTATGCGCATCTCTGTTAATTGTCAGGCGGTTGACATTTCAATCAAAAGAAGTGTTGCCGTTGAGTACTGGAATCAGACAAGGGAGTGTTGTACATCCACAGGAAAAGTCGGAAAAGAATTGAATCGCTACATTGATACAATGAGGGCTAAGATTCTCCAAATTCATCGGGAATTGGAGATAGACGGTGTCCGCGTTACGGCGGATGCTGTCAGGGATAAGTTGTACGGTCGAGACGAATCGCAGAAAACACTTATTGAAGTTTATACTGAACACAATAAACGTTGTCGGGCTTTGATTGGAAAGGATTTTTCCGCTTCTACTGTCGAAAAGTTCGACACCTCTCTAAATACACTGAAAGCGTTTATCAAGTATAGTACAAAAAAAGAGGATATTCTCCTAAAAGAGGTTTCTCGTGTATTTATTCAGGATTTTGAGTTCTTTTTGAAAGCCGAACGGAATATGCAACATAATTCAGCATTAAAGCATCTGAAAAATTTAAAGAAGATCATTCGCATTGCTCTTGCTAATGAATGGATAAAGAAAGACCCATTTGTCGGAATCCAGTTCAAACACGACAAAATAGATGTAGATTTTCTAAGTCAAGATGAATTAGAACGGATTAAGAATAAAAATTTCACAATCAAACGACTGGAAGTTGTTCGGGATATATTTTTGTTTTGCAGCTTCACAGGGCTTGCCTTCATCGATGTAAAGCAATTGGATTCTTCGCATTTGATTGCGGACGGTAACGGTGCACTGTGGATTCGCAAACCTCGTCAGAAAACAGGAAATATGTGTAATATCCCAGTTATTCAGCCTGCAAAGGCGATTCTTGAAAAATATAAGGAACATCCCGAATGTCTAAAAAAGAATGTTTTACTACCTGTTTTGAGCAACCAAAAGACTAATGCCTACTTGAAGGAAATCGCTGATTTGTGCGGAATTACAAAGAGAATGAGCTCACATGTTGCCAGACATACGGCAGCTACCACTGTATTTTTAGCAAACAATGTCTCTATTGAAAATGTAGCCAAAATACTCGGTCATTCCAGTACAAAAATGACACAGCATTATGCAAAGGTATTGGATAGCTCTATTTTAAGGGATATGCAATCTGTTGAAGCGAAGTTCGGTTAATATCGTCATCTAATACCTAAAAACAAGAAAAGCTAGTTTCTAAGGCTCGCTTTTCTTGTTTACGTTATTCCTCTCGCCACGACTTCTCAAAATTATCTTCTAACAACTTCAATATATCGGACTGACGATAAAGAATCTTTCCTTTAATCTGTATATAACTGATAGTTCCGTTGTCCCGCCAATCTTGTAGCGTACGGGTGCTTAACTTAAGCAACTTGCTGACCTCGTTATTTGTTAAATACTTCTCTCCATTCAGATGCGGAGTTCTCCGTTTTAGGGCGTTCCTGATAACTTCCTGAACTTCATCTAACACCCGAAACAAGGTATTTATCTTTTCTGATTTTTTATCCAGTATTTCCATTGGTCAGATTTTCAGTTCCGAATGTAGTCACCTAATACGGAGATTGTTAATATATCCATTTTCTTATCATAACAGATAGACACTCGTTTTAGATTATAGTTGATATAGAATCCGTCTTCATCTTCCAGAATCTCATAAGTAGCAGGACTTGCCTGCTGGCTCGTTTCGTTTATATGAATGACACTTAACAAAAACCGTTCTCCGTCCAAATAGACAATAACAGTCGGATTTAGATTTATGCTCTCCCAGTTCCCTGACAGAACTTTCAAATCAAATATTTTATTTTTCATTGTTTGCTCTGCTTTGAGATTAGAGAATCTTTGAGTAACTTTTCTACATCGGTAGCCTTATAATAGCATTTGCTATTTATCTGTGAGAAAGAGATTTTACCGGTATTTCGATAATACTGTAATGTGCGATAGGATATGTTCAAGAGGTTACATACATCTTGATTGTCAAGCCATTTGTTATTCTCCTGTTCTACCCCACACCATTGTTTGATTTGCTTGGCAAAAACTTCAAACCTATCTGTTATGAGGTCGAAAGTTTTACTCTCGATAGCTATTACTTCCATATTCGTTTTCTTTTAATGTTATTAATTAAATCGGTATCATTGCAATGATTTACCAACAAAGAAAAGTGAAATATGAATCAGTTTTCAGAAAGTTGATGAAGTGGCTGGGTGTGGAGGCGGTTGGCTTTGATTGATGATTAGACCTATATATTTTTTCTTTTTCTATTTGTTAAGCACCTTTTTATGAAAAAACGGAAAGGCATCACTTTTGCGGAAGTTTGCTTATAGAGAATACTAAAGACAGAAGTAAGATTATTCTTTAATTATACGAAAATCTTAGGTAGTACACCCATTATTTGACGAATTTACTCCTTTTCGAATCCAAAATTTAGTAGATAGAAATCCTTTGCATATTCCTCATCAATGTCACTAGAGCCACCAATGATCATCATTGGTTTATCTGGCATCACCTTATTTACCAGATTATTATTGAGAAATTGACCCAATAAATCAAGTTCATCATGAAATGTACTATGATTTGTATTAATAATCTTTCGCATGTCAAGATAGGATAAAAATTCCTCTTCTGATTCAACAAAGTCAGCAACGACCATCAAGTCAAACAATGACACAACCCATGTGTCACGGAAACGTTCTTCCATCAAGCTGGCAGCCACAAGCTTATCCATCTGCCCCAGCAATGAAGAATAATGCTGGAAGGTTACAACTATCTTGTATATTGGCTTCATCTTGTCAATCAAAACAGTCCCTTGCTGTGTGCCAAATGCAGGTTCTGTTGAACCATTGATAAAATCAACTGATCTGCAGCATTGTTTACATGCCTCAGTAACAGATGCTTTGAACTTATACTTGGCTCCATCCAGCCTAACTCTATCCTTATAAGAAAGTTCATGAGCTTTTACTTCTATAATATAGACAGCCGTATCTGAAACACCAAGAATATCTAGTTCTGGATTCTTTCTTAGACCTTCCTCCACTATATTATAATGTACAGAAGAATAGAATGTGACATCTGGCAGAAATGACTTCATGAGAGACATTACTTTACTCTCAATATAAACGTCTCGGCTAATCGAATTTGTATTCTGCTGAAAATTCCTCTGATAATAGGCTTCATCGCGCATCATAAGCTTTTCTGCAATCAAGAACAGATTTCTATGAGGAATCATAGGAGTAAAGCAATAATATTTATCGCCATCTTTAACGAACGCTTCTCAAAAATATTATGACCATTCATAATATTGCCTTTGAATTCGCTTTCTACAAGGAAAGCAGAATTATCACCAAATTCCATAGAAAGAGAATCTAGAATTCTTGTCTCCACCTCGCTTTGAGGATAGACCCAAAATATCATATCAGAACACTCATAATCATCTCCTGACTTCGTCAACGATTCACCCTAAAAAGCATCTTCAAAAAGTTTAGCCAACT
>DAIPML010000320.1:0-3827 GCA_036768735.1 Clostridiales bacterium
AAACTCATTGGGCTTATGAAATATCATCTCGCCTTGCTTAAGCTTATAACCAAGGTTATCGGCCATTACTTCCACTTCACCTTTATCTACATACAGAAGCTCCCAGAAGTCGTGCTTTTCACCTTCAAATACGTAATTTTTTGCGTATTCAAAATAATGTATTGTTACAATTTTTTTAACAATCAGATCTTCTTTTAAAGGAGTTTTGATATAATCCATAATATACCCCGTGTGAACAGACTATTTGCATATATAAATATAATATCGTATAATTAAGTAATTTTAAAGTGGCCAAAAGTGCAAATAATCCGACTTTATAGATAAAGAAATATCTTCTATATCATATTAAAATAAAAGCATAAGCTAAGAATAGGCGACATAGGGACAAATAACAGTTAGATAGAACTATTTATAAGATTATGGTAACGGTTGCGAAATCTAAAACTGAGGTATAATTATCTTTATGGAGGTGTAATCATGTCAATATTAGTAACAGGCGGAGCAGGTTACATAGGTAGCCATGCCTGCATTGAGCTTTTACAGTCCGGGTTTGAGGTTGTTGTTGCTGATAATCTATGCAACAGCAAAGAGGAGTCGCTAAAAAGAGTTCAGGAGATCACCGGAAAATCATTAAAATTCTACAAGGTAGATTTGCTTGACAAAGATAAGCTTGAGGAGATTTTCAACAATGAGTCCATAGATGCAGTAATGCACTTTGCGGGTCTTAAAGCAGTGGGTGAATCAGTATCTTTGCCTTATAAATACTATCACAATAATATTACCGGAACGCTCAATCTTTGTGATACAATGCAAAAGCATGGTGTTACGGATTTGGTTTTCAGTTCTTCCGCTACAGTATATGGCGATCCCCACACGGTTCCTATTACGGAGGATTTTCCCTTAACAGCTACAAATCCCTACGGTCGCACAAAACTCATGATTGAAGAAATCCTTAGAGATTTATATATTGCAGATAATAAATGGAACATAGCAATTCTTAGGTATTTTAATCCGGTTGGTGCTCACCCCAGTGGGAAAATAGGTGAGGATCCGAACGGGATTCCTAATAATCTGGTTCCTTATATAACACAGGTTGCGATTGGCAAGCTGAAGGAACTCAAAGTATATGGGAATGATTACAACACTCCGGACGGCACCGGTGTCAGGGATTATATACATGTGATTGATCTTGTTATCGGTCATATAAAAGCGTTAGAGAAGCTCCAGTCAAAGCCCGGTATTGTAACATACAATCTAGGCACAGGAAAGGGTTATTCAGTTCTCGATATGGTTAAGGCTTTCTCTAAGGTTGTTGGGAAAGAAATTCCGTACAAGGTAGTGGACAGAAGACCGGGTGATGTAGCCATGTGCTATGCTGACCCTACAAAGGCCAAAAATGATATGGGATGGGTTGCAGAAAGAGACCTTGCAAAAATGTGTGAGGATTCATGGAATTGGCAGAGGAATAATCCTAAAGGTTATTAGTGATAACCCTAACCTACTGGAACGCACCACAAGCCTCGACCCGTAAACAAGGAACTCCAACTTATAGAAGTGGGGTCTTATGAATATGATAATTAACTCAACTTAACTAACGGAAAGAAGGTCAGAAAAGAGATATGAGAAAACCAGCACTTGTTATTATGGCTGCCGGTTTAGGAAGCAGATACGGCGGGCTAAAACAGATAGACCCGGTAGGGCAAAACGGAGAGATTATTATAGACTACTCCATATACGATGCTCTAAAGGCTGGGTTTGGTAAAGTCGTTTTCATTATTAACAAAAACATTGAAGAAGCGTTTAAAGAAAACATAGGTAACAAAATTGAGAAAATTGTTGATACGGCTTATGTTTTCCAAAGTGTAGAGGACGTCCCAGAAGGCGTTAAAATACCTGATGGCAGGGTAAAGCCCTGGGGAACCGGACATGCTGTATTAAGCTGTATTAATGATGTGGACACACCTTTTGCAGTTATTAATGCGGATGATTTTTACGGTCCCACATCTTTTCAGCAAATAGGAAAATATCTTGTGAACATCAAAGATTCAGATGCTCTTTATCACTATTGCATGGTTGGATTTAGGCTGGAAAACACGCTTACAGAGAATGGGCATGTTGCAAGAGGTGTTTGTACAGTCGATTCTGATGGATATCTTAAAGGAATCCATGAAAGAACGAAGATTCAAAGCTTTAAAGACGGAACAAAATACACTGAAGACGGAGAAAATTGGGTGTTGATTCCGGAAGGAAGCACTGTATCCATGAATATGTGGGGATTTACTCCCAGTATTTTTAATGAGTTAAAAGCTCGATTCCCTAAATTCCTAAAGGAAAACGAGAAGAATCTTGAGAAGGCTGAATATTTCTTACCGTCTGTTGTAGATAGTCTTATTTCCTCTGATAAAGCGTTTGTAAAAGTTCTTCCGTCCGAGGAGAGATGGTATGGGGTCACTTACAGGGATGATAAACCGGTTGTTAAGAAAGCAATTTCTGATATGGTAAAACGCGGTGTTTATCCATCCAACCTATGGGAGGATAAGTTATGAGCAAAGTACGCAAATGGAATTTTGAAGAAATAGTAAAAAACTTTAAATTTGAAGGCGAATTTATCAAGGCAGAGCCCTATGGATTCGGCCATATTAATGATACCTATGCTATATATTTCAGAAAAGAAAGTGGCAGCACACACAGGTATATTCTCCAAAGGATAAACCATACGGTTTTTAAAGATCCTAATCAATTGATGGAGAACATTTCGGGAGTTACCGGCTTCCTAAGGAAAAAAATAATTGAAGCAGGTGGAAATCCGGATAGAGAAACCCTGAACCTTATACCTTCCATAGATAATAAGAGTTTTTATAAAAATGGAGACGGCAACTATTGGAGGGGATACATATTTATTGAGAATGCTTGTACCTATCAGGTTGTTGAGAACTTGAACCATTTTTATAACGCAGGAAAAGCTTTCGGTAAATTCCAGAAGTTTCTTGGAAATTATCCAGCAAGCACACTGCATGAGACTATTCCAAATTTTCATAATACCAAAAAGCGTTATGAAGCCTTTCTTGAAGCAGTAAAGAACGATGTTAAGGGAAGAGCAGCAAGTGTTAAAGATGAGATTGATTTCGTAACACAAAGAGAATCGGATACATCTGTTTTAGTTGATTTGCTAAATGAGGGAAAATTACCTTTAAGAGTAACACACAACGACACGAAGTTTAATAATGTTATGATTGATAATGCAACCGGAGAGGGAGTATGTGTTATTGATTTGGATACCGTAATGCCAGGATTGTCTCTGTATGATTTTGGAGACTCAATCCGCTCAGGCGCAAACCCAGCGGCTGAAGATGAGAAAGACCTGACCAAAGTCTGGATGGATTTAGATCTTTACGAACATTTCACAAAGGGATTTTTGGAGCAGACAGGTGCGTCGCTAACACCACTGGAAATTGAATACTTGCCATTTTCAGCAAAAATTATGACCTTTGAATGCGGAATACGTTTCCTTACAGATTACCTGAACGGCGATACATACTTTAAAATCCACCGGGAGGAGCACAATCTAGATCGCACTCGTACACAATTTAAGATGGTTGCCGACATGGAAGAAAAGTGTGAAGAAATGAAACGCATAGTAAGAAAATACTGTACATTGGTGTAATAAAAAGGTGATTACCGTTAACGAAAATATGTGAAAGACCAACAGTAAGAATCTGTTGGGTGTTAAAACAAAACAAGCTTGTTGACAAAAGAAATATGATGAATTATTAATTCATTATGTATGAACAATGATGGAGGTGTAATAATGTCATACTTTAATTTCA
>DAIPML010000017.1:0-19038 GCA_036768735.1 Clostridiales bacterium
CCTGTCATCAAAATTGGTGTGGCAAAATAAAAAACATCCCCTAAGCGCTTAAACCCGCCTGAGAGAACCATAAAAAAACCGGGAAACGCATTTGCCGGGCTTGCTGCGGTCATAACAATAAAACCGAAAACAAGTCCCAGAAAGATAGCAAGCAAAGCAGCAGAAAATGCAGAAAAACCTTTGCTTTTTAAAACATGCTTTAGGTTAAAAGCTTTTTTTTGTGAAACTGTTTTATCAGGCATGTCTAATCTCCTTTACTGTGCTTCGTTTTGCTCCGGACATATAAAGGCCAAGCTCTTCTACAGTAGTTGTTTTAGGATCAAGCTCACCGACTATTTCACCTTCGTACATGACAAGAATCCTATCGCTTACCTCCATTACCTCATCGAGCTCCAGGGACATTAATAATACAGCCTTTTTAGCATCCCGTCCTGCGATAAGCTGCTTATGAATATACTCAATAGCACCTACGTCAAGACCCCTTGTAGGTTGAACTGCAACAAGAAGCTCATGCTTTTTGTCAAGTTCCCTGGCTATAATAGCCTTTTGCTGATTACCACCGGACATGCTCCGAACAACAGTAACCGATCCCTGACCACTTCTCACATCATATTGGTTGATTAGTTTTTCCGAATATGCACGGATCGCATCGTTTTTTATAAAGCCGTGATTTTGAAATTCAGGTTGCCAATAACGCTGTAATATGAGATTTTGCTCTAATGTGTAGTCCAGTACAAGCCCATATTTTTGCCGGTCCTCCGGAATATGGCTCATCCCTGTTTTAGAGCGCATTCGTATAGATGATTTTGTTATATCAACACCACATAAGGTTATACTTCCACTGCTTATTTTTTCAAGACCTGTGAGTGCCGAGACAAACTCTGTTTGCCCATTACCATCAATGCCGGCAAGGCATACTATTTCACCTGCTCTCACATCAAATGATACATTCCTTACTGCATTGTTCCTGTGTGTTTTAGAGGGTACTGTTACATTTTTTACAGATAAAACAATGTCACCGACCTGTGTCTCCTTTTTTTCTACCCTGAAGCTTACATCACGACCAACCATCATTCTTGAAAGCTCTTCCTTGCTCGTTTTAGCTGTTTCAACAGTTCCAACACATTTACCTTTTCTAAGAACAGTGCAGCGATCTGCCACTGCCATAATTTCGTTTAATTTGTGTGTAATGAAAAGAATTGATTTACCTTCTTTTTTAAACCCGCGCATAATTTCCATTAGCTCGTCTATTTCCTGAGGCGTTAATACAGCTGTTGGTTCATCAAATATAAGGATCTCGTTGTCGCGGTAAAGCATTTTTAAGATCTCAACACGCTGCTGCATTCCGACAGAAATTTTTTCAATAAAGGCATCAGGATCTACCTTAAGACCATATTGCTCGCTGAGCCTTAAAACTCTTTCTCTGGCTTTTGCTTTTTGCAGAAAACCTGCCTTGCTTGGCTCTATGCCAAGAATGATGTTTTCGAGAACTGTGAAGATCTCGACCAGCTTAAAATGCTGATGAACCATTCCTATTCCCAGGTTGTTGGCGTCATTTGGGTTATTTATATTAACGACAACGCCATTTTTACGGATCTCACCTTTTTCAGCCTTATATAGACCAAAAAGAACACTCATCAATGTGGATTTCCCTGCTCCGTTCTCCCCGAGCAAAGCATGGATCTCGCCTTTTTTAAGACGAAGTGTGATATCATCATTTGCTACAATTCCGGGGAACTCTTTTGTAATATGAAGCATTTCAATAATATAATCTTCCATATCAACCGCCATTCCGCTATCATAGTAATGAGGCTTGTCCTTGTTTAATTATAACATTAATTAAAAGCATATGAACACTATTTTTATTTCTTTTAACGAACTCAATTTACCCACAGTGTTTAGGTTTCAAATTATAACATCAGAAGCAATTGCGTAAGTCCGTTTTTTGCAAAGCAAAACAACTTCGCAACACACCATTTCAACGAGGCTGGTCGCAGGCATAGCCTGCTGCTCGCTCATGCATCCGGTCTGCTCGCCTATGCATCCTAATGCGGGAGTAGAGGATTTTGCTTGCAAAATCCAATAAACACGGAGCGTACCAAAGGAGCGTATCTTGTTGTCTCGTTATTATTAAAGGGAAAGGCATTTGCCTTTCCCTTTGCTTCTTATGCATCCTGTATTTTCGGGTAATACAAGCTGTTATTTATACTACAGGTTACAAATACCCTTTTAAAAGTATTTTTTATCTAACCTTAACCGAAACTTTTTTAAGACCTAAACCGGAAACAAGCTCTTCAGCGGTTGCATAACCTTTTGTGTCTTCAACAGCTATTTCCCTTATAGGGTCAACCGTTCCGTCAACAAGTCTCTTATAAACTACATCATAATCAGCCTTCTTGAATGTGTTTAAGCGATCAAACGCATCAGCCTTATCATCCCCGATTACCTTCGTAGGAAGACCTATACCATCATTCGTAGCGTCAAAGTATGTAGTTGTGCCGGTATAATTACTCCAGGAATTAGTCTTGTAAATTGCTTCAAGAACCTGTATAACAGACGCTCCAAGGCCTTTCGTGGCTGATGTGATAACTGTTTCGCTATCATATCTCTGGTCAACGTCAACACCTATAACCTTTTTCCCAGCTTCCTGAGCTGCAGCCATAACACTCTTTCCTACAGAGCCGCCGCAAGCAAAGATAACTTCTGTTCCTTCTTGATACATTGTTTTGGCTGTAGCTTTGTTGGTGTCGTTCTCTTCAAAATTTCCAGTGTAATGGTATGTGGCTGAGATTGCACCATCAGCTAAACCTAATTCTGCTGATGCATCCTCAGCACCTTTTAGATACCCGTAGCCAAATGCTTGTACGGCAGGCACTGCCATTCCGCCCATGAACCCCAGCTTTGTGTATCCGTCCTTAACTGCGGCATAACCCGCAAGATACCCGGACTCTTCTTCGGCATACATAATGCTTGCTGTGTTCGCTGCGGTATTAAAATCTGAATAATCTGCGGTGTGAGGTGCTCCGTCCAGGAGAATAAACTTTACTTCAGGATATTTTGTTTGCGCTTCATAAACCGCAACCTCAAACAAGTAACCGGGAGTTACAATAACTTTCGCGCCGCCGGTAACAGCAAGGTCGATAGATGCCAGATATCCCGCATCTGAAGCTTCTTCAGGCTTATAATATTTGTGTGAAATTTTGTTTGCCTTTGCAAACTCCACAACGCCCTCCCAAGAACCTTGGTTAAATGATTTGTCGTCGATATTTCCTTTGTCTGTGATCAGTGCGATTTCACTACTGCCTCCTTCGCAGCCTGCAAAAAGAGTGCATACAAGGACAAGAACCAGTAACAATGCTGATAATTTTTTCATCTAATACCCTCCTTAAATTCGCTTTTTAAATCCAATAATAGTTTATCATTTATAGAAATAATTTCAACTGCTTAAATTTAGTTTGTCCGTCTGAAAAACGGTCTAGTCTTTCGCATTCTTTACCAATCATGATTATGCGCATGATTTGCATTTGATAATCGATACCCGCCAAAGGGCGTTTTTCATAGGCACTCTTTTTTACCATATAACAGACTTTTACGGTATTTCTCACTTTCCCAGTTCCGTACAAAATCTGCTCCTTTATTGTTTATTGCTTTTAGTTTCAAGCCGTTTCTTTGAATATTCTCTAACACATAAACAAATGAAGTTAATATTTCTTCTATGGTTAATGCCTCTTTTTCATTGGTTTTGTAATGAATCTTTCCGGTTACAGTGTTAATATTCAACTTGCTTTCGGTACCATTTACAGATACATTTCCATTCATGTAAACCAGTTGATCGGGATATAGTATATTATCATCGAAAAACGCATGGGTTATTTCCCTGCCTTTAAAATAGTCTTTAAGATATTCCGATTTACTTATGTAGCTGCCATCACAAGCAGCTACAATCCCTGAAAAAGGATATCTCTCTGTTATATTGAAGAAACTACGGATGTATGCATTTACCTCCTCATGGAGTTTTATGCAATCGGAGGCCGTGTCGGCGGTTACCACAAGCCCATGATTTTCCATGAAAATCACACTTGGGGAATGCCCATGTTCCTCAACATGCCTTGATACCTCCTTTTGCATTAGCAGCATCAGTGAAAATCCGGGGTTAACGTACGGAATCCAGACTGTTCCGTAGTTTTTTTTATTAAATATTTTATCTACAAGGTCTCTTCCTTCTTCGCTGCAGCAGATTATGTTGGCATAAACCGAGTGGGTATGTATAACATATTTTCGCAGTATTGAATGAAAACCTGCCTCCACCGATGGTCGCAAAGGCTTTAAACCTTTTATGGGCACAACACTCGCCTGCATGTATTCACTGCTTTCCTTTTCAAAATCACAGCTTTTTGTTATATTAATTTGTTCATTGTGCTCTTTTATGTTTTTATAATTAACAACAACAAAGCCTTCGTTTTGACTGATGTCCTTCAGCATGAAACCGGAAGCTTTAACAGCCATCAAATTATCGTCCAGCTTAACGGATGTATTCCCACCGCCCCCCTGAACATAATCAGACCTGCTTCCCGCTGAACTTGAAATAAGCACCAGCTCCTTTAGCTGCTCAGTATACATATGTACCCTCACTTTCTTTTGGCAAGAACGGTATCTTCATACTTTTTAACCTCATCAATCCATTTTGCACCAACCGGCACATTGGCTTCCAAACAGTATTTATTCCAAACGGCAGCATATGGCAATGCTTTGAATTCCTCCATATAAGCTAATCGATTTCCATAATTCCCGCTTCTCTCAGCTTCCGCTAAAAGCTCAGTAGGCTCTAACAACGAAAACAAAACTGCTTTCATTGTTGCTCTTGTTCCGGTAACCCAAGCTGTAATTCTGTTTATCGAGCCGTCAAAGAAATCCAGTGCTATATGCACACGATTGTATGCGTTGCAGCGTTTTATCTCCTTCATAATCGCCATAATGTCGTCGTTAAATATAACCACATGATCACTGTCCCACCGGACGCCTCTGCTTACATGCAACAGTAATTCATTTTTATATGTCAGAATTGACGATACTTTATCGGCTATGGTTTCCGTTGGATGGAAGTGACCTGCGTCAAGGCATAGAATAACATCATCACGGGACATAACATACCCCATATAAAACTCATGCGAGCCTACAACATAACTTTCTGAGCCAATTCCAAACAGCTTTGATTCAACAGCATCTATAAAAAATTTCCCGTTATATTTTTCTTTCATAATTTCATCTAAGGATTCTTTTAATATCCTGCGTCTGATAATCCTGTCGGCGGGTAGATCCTTAAACCCGTCGGGAACCCATAAATTATTCACGCAGGGTGAATTTAATTCTTTGCCTATTCTTGCGGCTATTGCTCGACATCGTTTGCCATGCTCCACCCAGAATTTTCTAATTTTATCATCTGTGCTTGAAAGGGTGAAGCCTGAATCTGATAGTGGATGAGCAAAAAAAGTGGGGTTAAAGTCAAGCCCTATGCCGTTTTTCTTTGCCCAAGTAACCCATTTTTCAAAATGTGTATAGCTAAGTTCATCACGTCTGGCTGCTTCTCCCCCCGTTTCCGCATACATTGCATGAAGATTAACCCGGTGTTTTCCCGGAATCAGGCTTAATGCCTTATTAATATCTTGCCTTAGCTCATCGGCGTTTCTTGCTTTCCCAGGATAATTTCCCGTGGCCATTATCCCGCCACCGGAGGTTTTTCCCGCATGATTTTCAAAACCAGCAACATCATCACCCTGCCAGCAATGCAGGGATATTTGAATCTTTTTCATTTCCTCCAAAACCGTGTCGGTATCAACACCAAACTGCGCATACGCTTCTTTTGCGATTTCATAAGCTCGTTCAATTTTTTCCATCTTGAACCTCCTCATTTTATTATGATTGCTTCCCAGAAAGTCGTAAAACTACTTTCTCCGGCAGGAAGTTGCAGCTCATTGCAACCAGGTGCAATCACAATATGGTTATCCAGCTTTCAAGAGCCAAAGCTTTAACAGCTTGCGCGAATTGTGTGCCAAACCGCGTTTCTGCTTGTAAAATACGCTTTACGCCACGAACATTTGATTACCCGACGCTGTCTTAACCATGCAATCAATCTCATAACAATTATCAATCATTACAGTTTATGTGTCAATGGTCAAGTAGGACAAAAAAACCGGTGCCTGCTATGGTTCACCATAAGAAGGCACCGGTAACAATTTGTAAATTATACAATTAAAAAGTGGGTTACGCAACTTTTTTCGTTAGGGAACCTCATATTTCAGATCTAATAATGCTACGCATCCTGAACTCTCTACCTAGACCAGCAAAGGGATGTCTCTTATGCAATGTAGATTAAAAAGGTCAAGAGAATCACAATCATGGTTGATATATAAGGAATAATTTTGTAATGGGTCTGGTTTAGAAAAAACACCGGTACCCCAATTATTCGTTTCTTACTCCTGCATGGCGCATTATGTAAACATTTATTCCAACACAGTCTGCGGCATGCGGATGCCACTGCAGGACTGTTAAATATCTGCTATTGATTATACAACGCATTTTGATTTCAATCTATTTATTATACTGATAGCTTTTCTGGCTTCCTCAATCATCTTTTTTCGTGTAAGCCAAACTACACTGGTAGAGTAACTCCCCTCCCCTATGCATTTATTTTTATTTTTGTCAGAAATCTTAAATTTAATATACCCACGCATGGTATTTGGTTCCTTAAGCACAATATCAAAAATATCAGTTACCGGAAACTGACATTTCCCTCCTGATATAAATTGGTATATCGCTCCGAACCATCCTTTGCGTGCTATACAAACTATATTATTATTAAGAATAATTACCTGTCCGTTTTTTCCTTTGAATTGATATAAAATTCTTACCATTGAATTGCCCCTTTCTATCATACAGATAAAAATGTTAAATTCCATTTTTTTAGCATTTAAAAGTTTTCGACTTTAGTATGCTAAAATTTAAATCTAATGTATTATTTTGCATTTAGTCACGATTTTTTTATATAGTTACAAGCTTAAACCCAGCAATCTGCATGCATTTTTATATAAAATTGCCGACTGTTCTTCTTTGGTTAAGCAAGAGTTTTTAATAAGCTCAATGGCCTCTTTCTGGTGTCCCCACGGAAGATCTGAACCAAATAAAACCCTATCAGCACCAAGTTCTCTCACCATGTTTGATAAATCCTCGGCTGTCGAACGCTCTGCCATAAGTGCTGTATCTACCATGACAGGTAACTCCTTTAGTATTTTTAACTGCTCGTTACAGAAATTAATGCCTCCCATATGCGCACACACAAATGGAGCTCCATTGAAATACTTTATCACATTTGAAACGTTTTTTGGAAATACTTGGTTCAGGGGTGACTTCGCCGAAATGCCGCAATGTATCACAGTTATCATGTGAAGCTCGCCAATTTTTTTATATACAGGTATACATTGTTTATCCTCCAAAGAAAAGCCTTGGTGACCTGTATGAAACTTTATCCCTTTTATTCCAATTGAATATAATCTTTCAATCTCATGAACTGCATTATCTGAAAAAGGATGAACTGATCCAAAGGATATGAAATCTGCACAATTATTTTCAATAGCAAACTCATTCACATGCTTCATAGTATTAGGTCGTGTAGCCATATTTAGAAGCACGCATTTATGAACACTGTTTTCTGCCATAAGCCGAAGTTCACAACTTAGTGTCCCGTCAGCAGGAAATTCCCATCCCAGTTTTGGGGAATGAACTGCTTTAATTGCAAGTTCGTCCGTAAAACAGTGAGTGTGAAAATCAATAATTTCACTGGAGCAATCTAAGCAATTGCTTTTTTTTGCAGAACATTGTTTTAACGATAGCGTTGATTCTAACTCACCGTCAGTTTTATAGAATCGGTACTCGTCATATATGGAATTGTGAGCCTTCACAGTCTTGATATATAATGTCATAATTTTAAATAGCTTTGTAAGCCCGGAAGAAATATTCCCATTTCCTCGGGCTTACATAATACCTTTTCCACTTTTATTGTAAATCTGATATTGCCAAAATTCTCAGAACACACAATTTTATGTTTATTAAAATATGGTGTAAAGCCTGTGTGTTTGTGTGTTTGTGTTTGTGCTACATTACATTTTATTATAGTAAAAACAGGCTTTACACCATTTCAGACTTAACGGTTGCTAAGCGATTATGTAAGGGGTAAGAATATCGGGGTAAGAACTATAACACTTATACACGCAAAAGCATTATAAATAACATTGACTCTTGTATAGTCCTTGAATCTGTATCCTCCTTGCATTGTCATTGTTATAACCGATGCGCCTATAGGAGTAGAATAAGGCATATTTGCCCCCCATATAACACCTACTACAAAAGGTATGGCGTTTAAGCCAAGGGTTGAAGCCACGGCTATGGCAATAGGTGTTAATATTAGAGCTGTTCCAATGTTGGTCATTACATTGGTCATTAATGTACCAAGTATTACAAATACCGCAAGATAAAGTATTGGGGCTGAGTTTGCACCAAGAAGCTCAACACATTTTGCAGCTATAAGGTCAGCAGCTCCTGAAGACTTAACACCTGCGGCAAACCCCACTCCTCCTGCAATAACACCAAGAGTATTCCAATCGGTAGTTTCCCACATCCTTTTAACGCTTATAGAACGGGTTATATTTACAAGTACCGCTCCAAGAAGACCAACTATTGCAATGTTCATCCAGCCAACAATGGTAAGGGTTATACATCCAACAAGAACAATAAGCGGAATCCACATTTTTATGCTTCGTGGATTGGGTTCTTCCACAACTGTTTTTTCAACGTTTGCAGATTTTTTTTCAGTTGCCAGAACTTCGTCAGGGTCTGGAAAATCAAATGTCCTCTGCTGAATTTTATACCCAAAGAAGTAATACCATAAAGGTAATGCTATGAGTGCGCCAATACCAGGACCAAACAGCGTCCACATTCCTAGCTGGGGAAGATTATAGTCAGGAAGCAGAGCATTTATTGATAACTGGGTTGTTGACCCAATAAGAGTACAACCACCGCCTACAACAGCAGCTATACCTATGCCCATGTAAAGGTTTTTCTTCTTAATCTTTCCACCCGAAGCAGCGGCCATCGCTGCAGCTATGCTCATAAATATAACTACAACACTTGTGTTAGACAGAAACATCGAGAATATGGATGCGGATGCTATAAGAACTATCAGCATACCTTTTTCTCCAAATTTGAAGATCGATGTCAGTTTTTTACCGAGGAAAGCAGCACAACCGGTTTCTGAAAGTGCACTTCCAACAACGGCGATACCAAAGCAAAACAGTGTTACTGTGTTAGAAAAACCACTTGTCACATCAGCAGGTTTTGTGATTCCAGCTATGCACATTGCAAGTGATGAACCGATTGCTGTGACAGCGGGTTTAAAAAATTCTGTTGCAAAAAGAACAAGTGTTGCAGCCAGTATTCCAATTGCGATATAAGCTTGCGTATTTCCTTCCATACTATACCTCCATTGTAATATTAAAAAGTTTTTATTTGTACCTTGATATTGTGTGTTCGTTTAAGGATTTGTCTTTGTATCAGAATTTCACTGCGTATTTGTTTACTATATCCCAATTTACCTCAACTCCATTGCCGGGAGCATCAGGAAGAATCATCATGCCGTCCTTAATTTCAATGGGGCTGACTAACATACTTTCTTTGTACATACCCTTTTTGTAATAAGCTATTTCACAGGGAAGTGAGATTTGCTTGCTGCTTGCAGCCATTTGCAAGCCTGCGGCACAACCAAGATCTGTCTCTGCCTGTGTGCTTATCTGTGCGGGCATATCATTAACTTCAGCAAGGTGTACTAATTTTTTTGAAAGAGTGTAGCCTGTCCTCGGAATTTTAATACCGAGACGCCTAATCGCTCCAAGCTTCATCTGACGCTGGGTTTCAGCTACGGTAAATGTGCTCTCGTCTGAAAGAAAAGCTATTTCAGGGAATTTTTGAGTAAATTCAAGACGTGCCACATCATCCCAAGCCGGAACTGGTTCTTCAATAGCGTCAATAACACCGCTTAGAGCATGTCCTACTTTAATAAGCTGCTCTCTTGAATATAGTTGATTAGGATCTATGTTTATCTGGAAATCTTTTGGAACTACCTTGCGTATTTCTATTGCAAGTGCAATGTCCTGCTCGAAATGCCCTGCCTTTAGTTTAACACCTCTGTACCCCTCAGCAACCTTTTCTTTCATCTCTTCTATAACATGATCTTTTGCAAACCATGTTCCACCGGAAACCCAGCATAATGGAACCTCTTTGCGATAAGGACCTCCAAGAAGCTGTGCTGTAGATACTCCTAAAGCCTTGCCGTTTAAATCATACAACGCAACATCTATGGAACCTTTCGCTCCAAAATTATATGGTGTTTGATTCATTTTTTCCCATATACACTCAAGATTTGTCGACTCCATACCAATAAGCTGAGGTATAATTATGTCATGAAGTACAGTATAGATTGAACGCGGTGTTTCTCCATAAATGCCAGGCCTTGGTATTGCCTCACTGACACCGTAGGTTCCGTCTTCACCTGTTACCTTGACAATTATGTGCTCTGCGACACTTATACGCCCGTTAGCCCAATGAGTTTCATATGTTTGAGGTATCTGTAATGGAATAAGTTCAATGTTCTGAATTCTCATAATCCGATCCTCTCCTTATTCTTACCAGTTTTTTTAGTGAGTTTAAAACCTTTCTTGCTTATGAATGCACCGGAGAAATAATGTATGCATCTTTCCACACATTTTTCTGAGCGCACTCCCGAATGCTATATGTTTAAAAATTTGTCTATTAAGCTACAAACAATTTCAGGGGCTTCGACAATAATAAAGTGACCATATCCGGGAACTTTTTCAAAAGCAACTCGTTCAGCATTAGTTAACCCTTCGATAGCTGTCTGATAGTAATGTTCCGGTACGTTCCAATCATCCTCACCACGTATTAGCAAACAAGGACAGGTTATCTTTTTCAAATCTTCTCTGACATCGTAGTTATTATAAATCGAAAGATCACTCTGTTTTGCACGCCCACACTCCTGGCAAACACCCCACATTATAAAGTCATGAGCTTCTTTTGAACATTTACTCCCGCAAAGACTCTCTGAAAAATCCCAGTGAGAATGTTGACAACTAACATATGGGTTGTCAAGAAGATTAACCGTTGTTCCATATGCCGTACCCATAGCTTTGATATAAGCAGAGCCCTGCATTGAAACCATTGCTTTAACCGGATAAGTTTCGGCAATGTAATAAACCATATTCCCTCCGACCGAACAACCAATTACTACGGGATCAGTTATCTTCATTGCCTGAGTAAAGTCCCACACGAATTTTCCATATTCTTTATAATCGCTGATACCAACATTCCCGGGTAAAGGCCATGATTTACCATGAGCCGGCATATCAAATGCCACTACTTCATATTTGTCAGCAAAAATTTCCATTATCCCGTGATACTGGCGGCACTCTCTTCCTGCCGTATGCAGACAGACAATTGTACCTTTTGGGTTTTTGGGTCCATTATTGGTTTCATAGTATGTTTTAATTCCATTAACATTAATGTATCCACCAGTAATTGCCATTTTGCCTCTCCTTTCTTTTTATCAGTCGCAAATTGCACGGGCAGCAAGACGCATAACCTGGGCAATAACTGAGTTGTTTTGGCGATTAGCCAGCGCGCTTCCAAGGTTTTCAAAATATAGAGGATTGTGCTTTATTGATGTAGCAAGCTGGAAGTTACGGTGTTTAAAGAAATCCTCCCACTGCTCTGATGTTCCCTTTATCCCCACGTTATAACCATTTGAGGGCTTCCCCATGAAAACATCAATCATTTTCCCTTGGTAAAAGTGCATGTTATATGGTGTGTTGTCAAAAATAAAAGTCATGTCCCCTGTAAAAAAGCGTCCGTCCCAGTAGTTTTTAAACTCTTCCGCCTCCGGACCATTAATCATTTCCTGCAGCTTTTTAAATTTCTCCAGTCTTTCCTTATCTGTCACAATTAAATCCCCCCATCTTTAGATTTACCGGGATTAGTTGATCACACTAACCATTAATACATATTCTTTAACTTTACCCCCCCATTTATTTTTTAATGCAATCAGATGACTCCCTCGTCTTTAAGTTGCTGTATCTTCTCAGACGTAAATCCCAGCAGTGATGAATATATATCCTCATTATGCTGTCCCAGCATAGGTGCGGGGCAACGTATTTCGGGCATTGTTTCTGACATCTTAACCGCAGAATTGGTGAAACGCATTTTACCAACTTCCGGGTCATCAATTTCCGGGAACATGTTTCTTGCACCAGCGATCTGCTCGTTTTGTGCAACCTGATCAAGAGTCAAAATAGGCGCACATGCGAATCCTTTCGGCAGCAATATTTCAATTAGTTCATCAGTGCTTTTACTCATGGTCCAGGATTCAACTATTTTATCAAGCTCAACACGATTTTGTACTCTTAAAGCATTTGTTTTGTATTTCGGATCATCTATCAGTTCAGGTTTTTCCATAAGATTACAAAGAATTGCCCAAAACTTCGGTGCGCTTCCGTTAATAACAATATAACTGTCTTTAGTGTGATAGCCCCCACCAGGAGCTGAAGAAGTGTAACTGTTTCCATTTCTGGTAGGAATTTTGCCTGTAGTTAGGTACACTTGCATCATACTTGCTTCTGCAGTCACACAACCATCGGTGAGAGAAATATCAATCATTTGTCCTTTCCCGGTTTTATCGCGGTAACGAAGCGCTGCAAGCACTCCTATAACGAGATTGAGACCTCCTATGACATCACCAAAAGACGCACCGCAACGGACAGGATCGTTTCCAGGCCATCCGGTAATGCTCATGACTCCGCTCCAGGCCTGTGACATAGTATCATACCCGGCTCGCTCTCTGTACGGACCGGTTGCACCGAACCCGGAAATTGAACCGTATATGAGCCCTGGGTTTATTTTTTTTAGTTCATCATATCCAAGACCCATCTTTTCCATAGTACCGGGACGGAAATTCTCTATGATTACATCCACTTTTTTCACAAGCTCAAGAAAAACATCTTTGCCATTCTTAAGATCTAAGGTTATACCTTTTTTACTTCTGTTAAAGTTTTTATAATAGCAGCTAACGCCGTTTTTCATAGGTGCAAAATTACGGCTGTCGTCACCTTTTACAGGTCTTTCAAGTTTTATTACCTCCGCTCCCAAATCACCTAACAGCGCTCCACCAGACGGAGTAGCCAACACCCGACCCAAATCGAGTACACGTATACCTTCCAATGCGCCTCCCATAATTACATTCTCCTTTTAAACATATTCATAAGACTCATCACTTCTATAAGTAGTGATTCCTTGTTAACGGTTCAACTACCGAAGCCGATTGCGTATTTTACTGCGCAAAAGCGCTTGATCTTCAGCTTTAACTTAACGAGTTCTCTTATTAACCTTTCTCATTTCCAATTATCATACATGCTGCTATCTGTGGCGGTCCGCCGAAAGTCTGTGACAATCCGCGTGAAACATTCTTAAGCTGACGTGCAGGATTATCAACCTTTCCCTGCAGCTGTTTATATACTTCATATGTCATGCGTATACCGCTTGCTCCAACCGGGTGCCCAAAACATTTCAAACCTCCGTCAACGTTAACAGGAAGTCCACCTGTTCTCTCGAAGAATCCCTCTTCGATATCTCTTGGTGCGCCTCCACGGGGACTGAATCCAAAATCCTCATATATACACAATTCTGTTATCGAAAAACAATCATGAACCTCAGCTAAATCAATTTCTTCACGTGGATTTTTAATTCCTGCCATTTCATAAGCCATACCCGCGCAATTACGCATAGCCTCAAAGCTGGTCCAGTCAAACTCCCTGCTGCGATAATGTGGTAGTACCATATCGGTTGAGCAGCCAAAGCCCTTAATATATATAGGATCGGCTCTGAGCTTTTTGGCTATTGATGCCCGGGTTATTATTGCACATGCTCCGCCATCGCTGGTACCGCAGCAATCAAACAGTCCAAGCGGTGATGCAATAAGCGGCGCATTCATAACCTGATCCAAAGTCAGAATATTATGAAAATGTGCTCTTGGTGTAAGAGAACCATTATAATGGTTTTTTACACTGATTTTCGCAATGGTTCTTTTGCCCTCTTCATAAGTTAATCCATACTTTTGAAAATAGCGTTCTGCAATCAATGCAAAAGAGCCAGGAGCATTTCTCCTTGTTTCACGAACCGGGTTTAAACCTCTGCCGACACCCATTCCTCCGGCACCCTTGTCCTTAAGTTTTTCAGCACCGATTGCCATGGCAATATCGCACATTCCGCTTTTTACTGCAAGACATGCGTTTATCAACGCAATATGCCCGGCCGTGCACCAGTTTTCATTTCTTGTAACAGGAATGCCATGAATCTTAAGCGCATCCGTAACCGGTGTTCCTGAGCAGTTATTGGGTGCGTTGGTATTACCAAAAAAACAAGCCTGAATGTCTTTTGGTCCTATACCTGCATCTTCAAACGCTTCAAACGCAGCATCTATAATAAGGTCATCAAGGCCTGTACCCCAAAGCTCTCCATATTTTGTACAACCCATTCCGATTATTGCTAACTCATCCTTAAATCCATCTGGAAAATATGACACGTTTTACACCTTCTCTCTTCTTAGCGGGCGGAGTTTCCAGAAATAGTTCGGAAAATCACCAAGCTCATGCATTTTTCGGAAAGTAAACTCTACGTTCATACCGCTATATACTTCATCCACTTCAAAATCAGTCATAATGCTGTATATACGGCAACCGTTACCGGCTTCAGCGACTGCTTGTATAATTAATGGATCGTCACTGCGTCCGGCATAATGATCAACAGTAAATGTGTAAAGTTTGCATACATTGTCTGAAAAACGGAATTCATTGTATTCATCTTTTGAGCCGCAGTTATCACAAATACGATTTATAGGAAATAGTGCAGCACCACATTTTTTACAGACACTACCATGAAGCCTTATATTAATATTTTGTTCACGCCATATTTGTGAGGTTGACGCTGGAAGCTTGAATGCGCCTCCCGGCTCTGCTGCAGCTATGTCACGCCAGGAAAGAAACTTTGCGTAGGATGTGAGTTCTTTTCTATTCTTGAGATATTGAGTAATCTGGCCTTTTGCGCCAAGCTTTGTGATGTTTTCCGTTACGGTAAGTACAAAGGCATTCGCCCCGTTGCCATAATCCACAAGTAATATCCTATCGCCGGCAGCAGAGTTTTCAATAGTGTTAACAAGACCTAAAATCCCTTGTGCTGCGCCGGTATCTCCAACATTCAAAAGAAGGGTGTCGGCTGTCTGCTCTGCTGTGAAATTGTTTTTCTTAATTACTTTATCTCTTAGTTTTTGTTTCTGAGCAACTAATATTACCTTATTAAAGTCAGACGCCTTCAGTCCTGTTTCATTAAATAGCTTTTTTAACACCTTGTTTACCTGAAGCAGGTACCCCTCTTCATCACAAAATCTGCCTTCAGCGTGGCGTGTATATTTTTCGCATGCGTTTCTCCAATAATCATTAATCTCTTCATTTATTGAAGTGAAATAATCCACCTCAGCAATAAGCCCTTCACCACTTCCGACCACAACCGCTGCAGCACCATCTCCGAACCCGCTCTCCTCTGCAGATTTAGGAAATCCATTTCGCATATCTGATGCAACAACAAGCACATTTGTTTTATTGTTTGCTGCTGCCGAATCCATTGCTGATTTTAATGCATTTGTTCCCGCACGGGTACTTGATGCAAAATCAGTCGTAAATGTCTCAGCATCGTCCAGATCACAAGCTACTGAAATTAGTGCACTATGGGATTTTTCAGCATATACTCCAGTTGTCGAGGCAAAATATAATGCGTTTACGTCCTCTCTTTTTATAAAGCGGAAACATCCCATTGCAGCTTCAACTGCCATTGTAACGCTATCTTCGTCTACATCAGCAATACTCTTTTCACCAATTCCCTTTTTCCCTCCCCACGCAGCAGCAAGGGTTGTTCTTGTCATGTAGTGGTAGGGAAGATACGCTCCTATTGATTTTATACCTGTCTTCAATTTGGAATACTTCCTTTCTGACGTGTTTTTATGCCAAGCATATATATAAATTTTTTATAATTCTTTAGATTCTTAATGATTTGTCTCTTTCTATAAGTATTATAGCATCCGCATAATCGCTCAACATCCGCTATAATTACAATTATCCGGCGTAAATTTTCGCTTTTTGTGCAAAAGGATCAGAATCCTATAATAAACCTTGCACTGCTAATAAGTACCATTATTATAAATGCTATGAGATTAAATGCACCCGCGATTTTAAAGTAATCTGTGAATTTATATCCTTCTGCAAGAGTCATTCCATATGATGCAACGCCCAAAGGAGTTGAATATCCGCATGCAACAAAGCAAGTTATTGCAAAAGACAGGAGTGTGGGATCTATACCCATCTGGTTTGCTACAGGAATAAATATTGGAATAAGTAATGATATTGTGGCAGTATGTGATAGAAGGTTAGACATTATTACACACATAAAACCTACCACAAACAACAACATGACTATGCCGGCATTATCTCCCAACGCATTTACAATAAGATTTGCTATGTATCTGGCTGCTCCACTTTCGTTAAGCCCCTTCGCAACTCCGAGTGTTGCACCAACAATTATCAATGCATTCCATCCCATTTTATTAAATGCAACCTTTGTACTGATACATCCTGTAACCACACAAATTAAAGCAGCTAAAGTTGCAACTGTGCCAACAGTCCATATTCCGGCTAAAAATCCTGCAACCATTACTGCAAGTATCGCAAAACAAACATACATTTTCGGATTTACCTTTGATGCTTCCTTGGAATCAGATGGTTTCATTTCATTCATATATTCAGGAACATCCGGCATATATGATGTTGCTCTGCATACCAGCTTGTAACCAATCGTTGAGTAAAATAAAGCCAATAGAATCAGCAGCGGAAAGCCCACATAACCCAATTCAAAAAATGTTAAGGTTCTGTATCCTCCATCAGACAAAAGCCCTTGGGTTACAAGCTGAGGAGTTGAGCCAACTATCGTACATCCGCCTCCAACCATAGTTGAAATGCCTACCGGCATAACTAAATGTCTCGCCTTAATCCTGCCATTGGAAGATGCTGCTACCGAACGGATTAGCGGTAAAAACATTGCCATAACCGATGAGTTGCTGGTAAATGCCGAAAGCAGTCCTGCAGAAAGGATTAACACAAACATCATGCGACGCTCATTTTGCCCAACTGCTTTTATTATACGTTCACCTAAAAATTGAGCAGCTCCTGTTTGAAACATTGCCTCACCCACAACCATTGTGCCGGCAATCATAAAAATAATGTCATTACTAAAACCGGAAAAAGCTGTTTTATGGTCGATAATACCAGTAATAGCGAATGCAAGGCATCCAAGCATTGCTGTTACAGAGAGGGAAAAAACCTCTGTTATAAAGCCTGCAATCATAAGTATTAGAATGATAAAAGAAATAATAATCTCCGGGGTCATAAAATTCTACTCCTCTTTCCTGTTCTATTATCAAGTTAATTCTATCATCATATTTTTGTTGGCACATTCTACTTTGTCACAAAAATCAACATGGTATTTCAATGCTTTTGTTAATAGAATTTTATCCTTTATTTTGGAATAGTTCTTCACTACTATGCATTTTAATCCTAGTCAGACCTTTCTGTGAAAGGTAACTCATATACAGTGCAATTAGAATTGCCGGTATTGCAGCTATTATAAATGAAATATAACTGCCGGTACTACTTTTTACAACTGCAATAATAGAGGTAGCACCCAAATTTGCGGGCAAAGATGTCAGTGAACTGTACCCATTATTGGAACGATAATTCCGTATTCCAAATACAGTTGAAATATAGGTTCCGTTGAGAGCAGTCGCACCACCGTAGCATAATGCAGTTAAAACAAGAGCCAAAACCGTCCATGAAACATTTTTATTGTGCAATGACGTTGCTAGAATTAATTGGGACAGCAAACCCACACATGCCACGAAAGCCATAGTCCGTATTACTCCTGCTTTATCACAGCAATATCCCCATAGCAAACGTGCTAAGCCATTAAAAAGGGTAAATGCAGATATAGCCATTAGCTGTATATTATTTCCTCCACCGGCATCAAAAATAATGGGCGACACCTGACCTATAATTGCCTGTCCAAGAGAAATGAGCACCAGTTTCCACAAGGCAAAAGTCCAAAAGGCAGGTTCCCGTATCATTTCTTTTCTTGTAAGCTCTGCATATGAGATTCCGGCATCATTATTCTGCTTGATATCCGAAGATTTCTTTAAAAAAAACAGCGAAATAATACCAACTATGAAAAAAAGAAGGGCTATGAAAATAAATGATTTTCTCCAGCCAAACTTCTCGGCAAGTTTTGCAGCAACCGGCATTGTTGTCAACCCGGATAAACCCATACCAAGCAGCAGGATTCCCACTGCTGTTCCGCGTTTATCAGGAAACCACGAGGTTATATTACTAAGCCATATATTGTAGGTCATCCCAATACCAAGACCAGCAAAAACACCATATGTGAGGTATATCAAATATCGTGTTTGAGCTGTAACAAGTGAAGAAAACATATAACCGCAGGAGCAGAGAATCATAGAAATTATGGCGCATATACGTGAGGGTATTTTTTTGCTTATAATACTATCTGTAAGAATACCCAAGGTAAACATACACATGCAAATGGTATAAGCAAGCGTCACCTGTGTCTGCGTGAAACCAAGGTCAGTTTTTATGGCCAGGGTAAATTTAGACCACGAATAAAGCAACCCGAGACATATATTCACCAATACTCCTACAGCCAATATAACATAACGATTTTTTTTACTTCTGTCTTTCATCTTCTGTCCTCACAATTTTTTACCATATCAAGTGTATGTTACCAATAACATAAGCATCATACAGCAGCATC
>DAIPML010000017.1:19138-25792 GCA_036768735.1 Clostridiales bacterium
TACAGCAGCATCATACAGCTTAAATCTGCTTTTGTCATTGGTACATTCAATAGTTTTTGCAGATCATTTTTTGTGCTTTTCGTGAAATCACGAAGGGGTATCCATCTAAAGCACACTAGAGCTTTGACCTGCATCACCATTGGTTATTTTGATTTCTTTCCAGAATAGTTAATTCATGAATCAAAAAATGAAAAATAAACTCATTCAGCTAAAGCAAAACATCTTGCATTTTTACACAGTAAAATACACCTGAGGCTTCGATGAGGTGGTAGCTGTTGCAAGGAAGCTGATAAAATATTTTTACTTGTAAAACACGCCGATGGATTCGGGGGGGGTATGAATATGATAAAAGATTTAAAAACTTGAAATGCTTTGCTTTATCAATATTAGGGTTGCTTCCCAGAGAGTCGTTATACGGCTTTCTTTTGAAAGTAAACGCAGTGCAATCAAAGTGTAGTTACCCAGCTTGTCTTCATATTACTTTTTCTCAATATCACTTACCTTATAAAGAAGATATGCAAGATAAAGAGTCATCCTGTCATTAATGTTGAAAAAGTTATAACCGGTGAGTGTCTCTATTTTTTGAAGTCGATAGCGGAGTGTGCTTACATGAATAAATAACTTTTCTGCAGCATGGGCAGGTGTTCCCTCCATGAAACAAGACTCAAGCGTAAGCCATAGCTCACCGTTGTATTGTCCGTCATAGTTCATTATAGGATCGATAATACGGTTAAAGAATGTTAAGCAATCACTACTGCCTACCCCTCTTGAGATCAACCCCATTTCGAAATAGTCATCGTACATAAAAACATTGTCATTCGGATTAATCATTCTCCCATAATGTATAGCTTTTTTTGCTTGTTTATAACATTCAGACATTTTTCCAAACTCATTGACTGAAATACTACAACCAAAGTCCATCTTCTGACCTACAAAAAGCGACACTTCTTCATCACATTTACTTATATAAGCAGCAGTTTTTCCCAAATTCTTTTGTCTGCAAGACAGAAGAACAATATATTCGTTTCCCCTCTTAAACACCATTGCAGAGTCAAACCTTGACGAAAAAGCAGACTGAATTGAGCTAAGCACGAGAAGTTCATTGGTTTTTCTATGTTCAGGATCACTACGGGTTACAATTACTAACATGTGATTATCATATGGAATAAAGTTAAGTAATCCAAGGCGTTCACGTGCAGTCGCATTATCAGAGTTTTTGGAAAAAAGTATATCATCAAGTATGGACGCTGTCATTTCACGCTCTGCTCGCAGCTTTATATTATTTTCAAGGAATTTAACCCCCAGCGCATTAACAAGGGTTTCAGCAAGGGGTAGTACCAGATCTGAAAATTCATTTCCGAATGCTATGCTTAATGTACCAAGCAGCTCTTCCTGAGCAACGCAGGGAAAAATTATTATGTTACCATTACGAATATAGCTATGATTGTCGCCATTTTTATAGATATGTTTGAATTCTTTTATGCTATTCATGATTGCATCGGAATCAATATCCTGTTTAAGTGACGAAACCTCTGCCATCAATTCCCCTCCTGTGCTGTAGCAGCAACAGTAACAATTAATTTTCCTGCATAACAGATCAAGGAGGTCGTACATTGAACGATTTCTTAGAATTGCATCAAAAACCTCACGGTTCATTTCATTAATTAAGTTTATTGTTATTCGTTGATTGTCTGCTATAACTGATAGTGCTTCACTTAAAACCTCACGAAAGAATACTTTGCTTGAAAGAGTTATAATTGGCACACCGTAGTTTAATGCAATTTCAACTGTACTTGGATCAACCTCATCAATGAAACGCCCAAGCTTTATAGCAATCGCAGACACCTTTGCCTCGCAAAGTTCTTTTATCACTGTATTAATCTCTTCAATACTGTTGTGATGTGCTGACAGGGTCGTGAGTATGAAGACATGGTCATCAAGCCCGTCATAATGAAAATCCGGTGCTTCCATAACTGTCATATACTGTACTTTATTGTTTAATCCGCAGTTTGTAATGAGTTTACTATTATTTTTAAAAATCGGTAGTTCAAGCAAGTCAAAAACAGTGATACTCAAATAGCCATCCCCTTTGGTGTTAGCAAACAAAATGAAAGATTAGCTACAATTATATCACTTTCGATAAATTATTTCAAATTACACCTTCTTCCGATAAAAGCTCAATTTCTCTGCTATTATACCCGAGTGACAAAAGAATTTCTCTGTTGTGCTGGCCAAGCATCGGGGCACAGCACTTAATATGCGGATTAGTTTCAGACATTTTTAAACCTTGGTTCGTAATTGTAACATTCCCGATTTCAGGGTGATGCACAGATGGAAACATCCCTCGTTCATCCCGGAAATGGGTATCATTAACAACCTTATCAATAGAAAGAATAGGTCCTGATGGCAATCCAACTGCAATAAGTTTATCAAGAAGTTCATCGGTTGAGTATTTTATTGTTTCTTTTGCTATTAATTCATCCAAATCTATGCGGTTTCTAACACGATCTTCTACTTTTGTAAAGCGTGGATCCTTAATCCACTCTTCATGCCCTAATAATTTTGCCAGTTTAGGCCATTCAGTCGGCATGCCTGCTGAAATAACAATAGTACCATCAGCTGTGGGAAAACTATCTCCTGGTGCACTTGCTTCAAAGCTATTTCCACGTGGCACAGGCACCTTTCCAGTTGTTAAATATATCTGATTCATGCTTGCAAGGGCACTTATGCACATATCAAGTAATGCCACATCAATCTGTTGTCCTTTTCCGGTTCTTCTTCTGTAGTCCAATGCTGCAAGAATTCCTACCGTTGCCGATAGTCCTGCTAAAACATCAGCAATAGAAGCACCACAGCGTACGCTTTCTCCGCCTAATGAACCGGTTACACTCATAAGTCCGCTCATCGCCTGGGCAATCGGATCAAAACATGCGCGCTTTGAGTATATGCCATTTTGCCCGAATCCTGAGATTGAAGCATAAATAATTCCAGGATTAATCTCACTAACCTTCTCATATGAAAATCCAAGCCGTTCCATAACACCAGGGCGGAAATTTTCAAGCAGAACATCTGCCTTTATAATAAGTTTTCTTAATATTTCTTTTCCTTCTTCAGTTTTAAGGTTAATTGTTATTCCTCTTTTACCACTATTGTACGCAATGTAATATGTACTTACACCATCTTTTTTAGGAAGTGAATTCCTTGAAATATCTCCTCTGCCTGGTACTTCTATTTTTATGACATCAGCACCCAGACTGGCAAGCAGCGAACCGCAGTATGGAGCTGCTACCATTTGTCCTAGATCAAGCACTTTTAGTTCATTAAGAGCATAGCAATTATTCATTTTTATCATTTTCTCCTGATAATACTTTTCTTTAACATAATATTATCACAGCATATGTACATTAACATTCTACAAAATTACAAAACTCCCTTGGTTTTTTAGAGAAATATCACAGTTCCTTAGTGTTAAAAATGGTTTCATCTAAAGGTTATGACTTACTTTTCTTGCTCCTGAATAAGGCTTCTTCCGCCATATATGAGCTTCTTACAAAAGGCCCTGATGCAACATATATAAATTCCATTTCATATGCCTTTTCCTTTAGCGCATTAAACTGTTCCGGATGAATATACTCCACAACAGGATGGTGGGCAGATGACGGCGCTAGATATTGACCAATGGTCAAAAAGTCACAGTCCACTTCGCGTAAATCCTTAAATACTCCCAGAATTTCATCGGTTGTTTCACCAAGGCCCAGCATAATTCCCGATTTTGTAAAAATGTTATCGTTCATTGCCTTTACTTTTCTCAACAAATCAACGGATCTTTGATAATTTGCCTGAGGTCTTACTTCACTGTATAGCCGGGGTACAGTTTCCACATTATGATTTATAATATCCGGGTTTGTATCAACCACCTTTTTTAAAGCCTCGGTATTCCCCTGAAAATCAGGGATCAGAACTTCAATAGTAGTATTTGGAGTTTCTTTTTCTATTTCTACAATAACTCTGGAGAAGTGTCCGGCACCACCGTCAGTTAAATCGTCACGTGTTACCGAAGTAATAACTGCATGCTTAAGTCCTAATGCACCTACAGCAAGCGCTATATTCTTGGGTTCATCATCATCAACCTGCACAGGTTTTCCCTTTGATACATTACAGAATGTGCAGCCCCGGGTACAAACGTTCCCAAGTATCATGAAAGTGGCTGTTTTCTTTCCAAAACACTCGCCTCTGTTAGGGCATGCCGCTTCATCGCATACAGTATTTAAATGAAAGTTTTTCAATATATCTTCAACAACTTTATGTTCTATGGTGGAACGAACTTTAATACGCAGCCATTCCGGTTTTGGCATCCTTTTTATAATAAACTCCTCCTTTGTTTTTTGGGTCGCTCATTGCTGGATTTTGCAAGCATAATCCTTTGTACCTTGGGTCGCTCATTGCTGGATTTGCAAGCATAATCCTTTGTACTCGCAATTGCGTAGCGGTATTCGAGTTCAACCTATATAGTTAGGTACTGCGGTAAAACTTTGGCAAAACATTTCAGCAGTTTTCTTTTTTAGCAGATTAATGTCCTGCTTTTTATTTGTAAGCTTTTCAACAGAGGTTACCCCTTTGTCGGTTAATCCACATGGAACAATCCACCTGAAATGAGAAAGATCTGTGTTCACATTAAATGCAAAGCCGTGCATTGTTGTCCATCGTTTAACCTGAATTCCTATGGCAGTAATTTTATCCATCCCAACCCATACACCGGTATAAGCCTTTTCACCTCTGTCCGCAGTAATGCCATAATTCTGTTCAAGAAGCTTAATAAAGGTATTTTCAATTCTTTCGACAAAAGAATGTATGTCCCTGCCCCAATGATTCAGGTTCATTATTGGATAGCCAACAATTTGCCCGGGTCCGTGGTAAGTAACATCACCACCGCGGTTGATCCTGTGAATTGAAACACCAAGATAGGTTAATTCTTCCTCCGGCAAAAGAATATTATCTGTTTTCCCACGTATGCCAAGGGTTATAACAGGGGGGTGCTCCACTAAATATAATGTATCCCGGGCGTTTCCTTTGAATACTTTCTCCCATTGATTCATTTGTGTTTCAAGTGCTTTTTCATATTCCATATATCCTAAGTCAACAATATCTATTTCCAAAATACATCCTCCATTTCACTGTGTGGGTCATCATGTGTTCTAGCTTACCGGTCTAAATTCACATCATAAAATTTATAAGCCCAATTATTAGCTGAACTGTTTATAAGTTGGATTTAATCTTTTCACATTCATAAAACCTATACCGAAGCCCATTTCGTATTTTACTGCGTAAAAACGCATGATGTTCAGCCTTAGCTGAATGAGTTCACTAGCCTTTGGTTTGAATAAAGTGCCATGCTTATTTTATATAATTCAACTGGAAACATCAACTTAATTTCTAAACTTCTTAGAATCTGCTTAATAAGACTCCCGCTCCGACTTCGTTTACGGGTCGAGACATGTGGTGAGTCCTTTGGTCTAGGAGACTGCTCGGAAAGTCATTTTAATGTTTTTTTGAATATTTATTGTATCCTTTTTAGTGGTGGATTCGGAGAGTCTTTGAAGACAATTCATCCCCCACCTTCACTCTCACTTAAGTGAGTAATGTGGCTTAGAGGTGGGAGACTTCTTGTTTGTGTTGTTAAAAATGAAGAGAATAATTCTTTGAAGTATCAATAGCCTTTCTAATCCGTTCATATGGGATTCCCGTGGGCAAGGTACAGTCACCGCCGAGAATAAACCTGTTACATTTCATCTTTTCTATGACGGTTTTAACTTCTTGTTCGATGTCCTCAAGTGTTCCTGATACAAGGGAACCTGCACTACTGTCAAGACCGCCCAAAAATGCTTTGTCAGGGAATATGTTTTTTGCCACTTCCATTGGTGGATTATCGGCATGAACACTCCAATTCACCACATCGGCAGGGTAATCTGAATAGCGGGATAAATTAAGCCTGTCCTTACACATGTGAAGAACATTAAATGCGGGCACATGATTTACCGCATTCAGAATATGAAGGTCATTAGGTTTGATATCATTATAAAATTCCTCATCGGTAAAACGGTAAGTTTCTCCGCCCAATGCCGCATAATAAATTCCATCCGCTCCGGCTTCAATACATGCTTGTGAAAGCTGCGCAAGCCCTTCTGCCAGAATTTTGAAAGCATTACGGACAATTTTAGGTCTTTCCTTCAGATGCTCCTGCAATACTCCGCCCTCAGTGTCATATGTACTGGGATCTTTGCAGGAATGAAAGGCCGAAGCAATTACACCATGGATGGTTGCAAGTATTACAGCTTCGTCCTTAACCTCATCCTTAACCCGTTTTATTATATCCAGCTGATCCTTCACGAAATCACTGTTTAAGTCAATTGGCTTAATATGCTTCCACTCATCGGCTTTTATGATAGGATTATAGGGCATTAGGTTTTCATTCATTACTTTTAAAATATCGGAATCCGTTTCCCTGAAAAATCTACTATGCGCCTTTACAGCTTCATCCCCATGATGCATTTGTGCAGGAAAATGCATCCACAGACCGACCGGTATATAATCAATTTTTTGCCCTCTGACAGCAGCAATTACTCTTTCCTTTTTATTAATTGGGATCACCTCCAA
>DAIPML010000321.1:0-3809 GCA_036768735.1 Clostridiales bacterium
AAGTGTAGCGTACATGCCCGAATGTTGATTTACAACCCTGCACAGGACATTGAGAATCGTTTCGCCATAAAATTGTCGTTCTTCCATGTTCATATCAGATACCACCTGTTCGTCACATGAAAGCTCGCAAAAAGTGTCAATGTTTTTCGTCAGCCGATATGCAGCTGGATTAAACCAATGGATTGCGTTTGCCACAAACGTCAGAGATTTCACCCACAAATCACACCGCTTGAAATGAATAAGCTCATGTTTGAAAATAACTTTAAGCTCCCTTTCGCTCATTTCCACTTCGGGCAGTATTAAAAATGTTTTGAACAGACCCACAAGCATGGGTGTTTTAATGATATCGTTTGACAATACTTGGAGCTTGCCCTTTATACCCATTTCAGTCATTGAGTTTTTTAGCGCGAGAAGTGTTCTCGTATCATCAATTTGCAAACTTGTCCGCATGAGTTTGCGCCTAAATCGGACAAATTGAATACCATACAAAATAATGAACACGAAAACCCCAACAAGCCATATAAGTGGCAAAAATGATAAAACTGTTTTTAGTATAAAGGCAGTCGTTACAGGCACGGTGGGCATTAAGGCAGTAGAATCTATCTGCGGTAAAGCCTGCCCGGTTTGTGGTGGTAATATATCCGTTTGTTGTACGGTTATCATATCATTAAGGATGACAGGCACATTTGGAAGCCCCTGATTCGTCGTACTTGGTATATTTGAAAAAAGATTACCGCCAACAATTCCAACAGGAACAAGCAGAAACAATACCACTAATATATACATACGATAATGCCATGTTGCGGTTAGCGTTTTTGTTGTCAAAGGACGCAAAAGCGCCAAGCACAAAACAAGTAAGATACCCGTTGCCGACATCAAAAGTACGGCGATAAACATTGTGTTCATTTTTTTGCCTCCTTTTGTGAAAACCACTGTTTTAGTTCGGCTATTTCCTCGACAGTCAAGTCATTGCCATCATAGAGTGTTACCAAGAAGTTTTTCACCGAACCTTTATATAGAGTTTCCAGCAGGTTCTTTGCTTCTTGACTCCGGTATTGCTCCAGTGACATGCAAGGCTCGTAAATATTTGTACGACCCTGCTGACCGGTGATAATCAGGACGCCTTTTTCAACCAGCCGTGCCAAGAAGGTTGCCATTGTTTGCCCTTTCCATTTCCTCCCCTTATCCCGTGCAAAAATCTCAAGCAGTTCGCTGGAAGTAATAGGATGGTCGGTAGCCCAGATAATCTCCATCACTTCCATTTCAGTTTCTGATAATTTTTGAAAATTGTTCATGGTGTACACCCTCCATTCATTGTCACACGTCTGAGACAACTTCACTACATCTTGTAGTGATTTTAGCTTACTACATTGTTGTAGTAATGTCAAGAAAAATTTTAAATTGTTTTGTGATTTATTTATATCAATCATATGATATATGCACTCATATCCAAAACGAAAAGATGAACGTAAGCGTACAATAAAAGATGTATTGTATAATTATATAATAGTAATTAATCAGATTTACATGTTTTTTGAATTAATTCATCCCAAGGCATCATTAGATTTAAGGCTTTGGGGTTGGCTCTTAAATCGGATCCTGGTAATCTTGATAGTATAAATTCTAAATATTTGTGATTTTGGGCATATTGAAGAGCCTTTCCAATATTAGATTTGGAAAGTACTTTTTGAATTGAGGTTTCAACCCATGACCAAAAGGCATCTAGTACAGGTTCTTCTTTTTCTAGACGCATTCTTTTTCTTTCTTCTGGTGATAGGGTTTTGAACTTCCTTTCCCACTCAAACAACTGGTTACAATATGCTATTCCTGTTGTAGGTAGGGTTGCACGGCTTAATGGAAAACCCATATGTTTTCAATCATTTTCTTGACGGTATATCAGTAGTTTCAAGTATCTATATTATCCTTCTATTATCTAATTTTTGAATAACCTTTTTCTGGTCAATTGACAACCCCTCTATTAACCATCTATATTCCTAGGGAGCCATATCTTCATCAACTAAAGGATCAAATTCCCCAACAATAATTAATGCTGGCGGTAAAGTTGAAAAATCTGTTTCATACAATGGTGATGCATAAGGTTCTTTAGCTTTAATATAGCTTGATATATTAGTATTGTCATATAACATCTCACAATTTTGTATATTTATCCTATTAGCAGCAATTTCCTACCGTAATTCCGCATCTCATAAGTTATATTAATATGATAAATTCCTTTCCCTTCTCTTTTTCATGTTCTTTTTTGTGTTATAACATTAAAATTTGTCGGTCTATATTTTACGTTGATTTCATTCTTTACTCTTGGCTATGTTACTTCTTCTATGTTTTCTTAAAGTGATTTGTTCAAGATATTTGTCAAGTTTTATTATACAGCATCAAGGTTTCAAGGTTGATTCATACATCAATTCATATTTCAAAATTTTTAACCTCCAAAGCTTCTATCTATCAGTCTTTTTACTCCTCTAACCTTGACATCAAGATAACACACTCTACATGACAAGTTTACGAAAACATGTTTACCAGCTTTTCTTAATTATCTCAATATAAATTGAAATTTAACAGTTAGATCTAACTAATAATTGTTTCTAAAAAACTCCTTGCCTCTTTAGCTCCACCACACAATTTAAAGCTTTTCGAAATATTCACCGCATTTTCTTTATATATAGAATTATTTAACACTTCATTAATTGCGATTAATACTTCCTCTTTGCTAATAGACTTTAGTTTAAGCCCAGCTCCAAGCTCTGTTACTCTAGCTGCTACTGCACTTTGCTCAGGTGTTTGTGGAAAAAGAATTAAAGGCACTTCAAAATACAATCCTTCAGAAGTAGAATTCATTCCACAATGGGTGATAAAGACATCTGAAATTGACAATACCGCCATCTGATCAACGGATTTATATACCTGAATATTATCTGGCAAATCGTTAAAATAATCGCTATTGTCTCCCATAGAAATAATTACTTGATAATCTGTTGTTTTGAGAGCATCAATACAATTAAGGTAAAACTCTTTATTTTTATTTACTGTACCCATCGAAATATATATTGTCTTTTTCGAAGTCTTTTTCATGGAATTCTCAATAGGTCGAATAGATGGTCCTATAAAGTGATACTTATCTGAAAATGTATCTGAACATGGTTGAAATGCTTTAGATGTATATACAATAGTATTGGTTTCATTATCATTTTGAACAATATCAAGAATGCCTTTGATAGCATAACCTTTAACCTGTAACCGCTTAATTTGCTTATTAATCTTTGGCATTGCTAGGAGCATTTTTATTATTTCTCTTGCCCCACGCTTCATATATTTAGCTGAATGACGATTAAAAGCAAATGTCGTTGTAGAAGATACATATGGAATATTGTATTTCATCGCTGTTAGTTTTCCCCAGTAAGCGACTGAATCGGATACAATCATATCAGGTTTAATTGCTTCAACTTTTTCCGCTATCATTTCATCTAAAGCAAGGGTTGAACTTACAAGTAACTCTGTTGCAAATGCCATGTCTTTTCCCACTCTGTCTGCATTATCCTTATCTTCCATTTCAAAGTCGTAAGCATCACAGCTGATAAAATGAGCTCCTACATTCTCTATTTTTCCCCTAAACATTTTAAAAGAAAAATAATATACTTCATGCCCTGCGTCAGTCAAATCCTTAACCACACCTAGTGTAGGATTTGTATGGCCATGTGCTGGAATACAAAACCAAGCTACTTTCATTTTTTAACACCTCCATAAATTCAAATTTATCTATTTGAATATAATAATACTTAAATTACAATATA
>DAIPML010000322.1:0-3744 GCA_036768735.1 Clostridiales bacterium
GCAGTTTTCTGCTCCTTTTATTGAACAATCTCAACCAGTACCCGTTTGTTATTACGCACTGCAGCAGCTTTTATAACTGTGCGGATAGCTTTCGCAATACGTCCCTGCTTACCGATAACCTTGCCCATATCACCATCTGCAACTCTGAGTTCTAAAATCAGTGATTTGTCACCTTCTACTTCATTAACTGATACATACTCAGGATTATCAACAAGTGATTTGGCAATGCTTTCTAATAGCTCCTTCATTTACTAAACCTCCATCCATTTCCGAAAAACATTTGTGGCCTGTAGCATTTAAACTTTATAGTATGCAGGTCACAACACCAAAGAAGTGTATTTGTAACACCAAATACTCATGAAAAAAGAATTAAGCGTTACAAAACACAAGATAGTGTCTTTCTGAACATTACCTTATTCGGTAATGCCAGAAATTTTCAGGAGTTTTTTAACCGTATCTGTTGGTTGAACGCCTTTCTTAAGCCATTCCTTTGCTTTTTCCTCGTTAAATTTTATTTCAGAGGGATCTGCCAGAGGATTATATGTGCCAACTTGTTCAATGAACTTACCATCTCTAGGAGATCTTTCATCAGCAATTATAATTCTGTAAAAAGGTTTCTTTTTTGCTCCTACTCTCTTCAAACGCATTTTAACAGCCATTTTTTTCACCACCTTTCTCTGATGCCAATAATATATATGCTTGTTTATTATCTATATTTAGATTGCATACGTAATTCCGATGCTGCCATTTAACCTGCTCTTTTCTATTACCTTTATTTAAAAGTGCATACCCACCCACCTCTTGAACGAACTCCTAGAAGGGCATTTTAAATCCACCCATCCCTTTCATTCCTTTCATAGCTTTGGGATTTGAGAACATCTTCATCATTTTCTTTACCGATTCAAATTGCTTTAACAACTGGTTTACCTGCTGAACCGAAGTACCACTGCCCTTGGCAATCCGTTGTCTGCGGCTTGCGTTTATTATCGAAGGATTATTCCTCTCCTGTTTGCTCATTGACTGAATAATCGCTTCAATGTAAACCATTTGCTTTTCATCAACTTTTATATCTTTCATTGCCTTGTTATTCATTCCCGGCATCATTCCCAAGAACTGTTCCATCGGTCCCATACTTTTCAACTGTTGTAATTGATCCAGAAAATCGTCCAGAGTAAACTGCTGTGACCTAAGCTTTTTTTCAAGCTCCATTGCCTTTTTCTCATCAAATGCAGCTTGAGCTTTTTCAATAAGAGTTAACACATCACCCATACCAAGAATTCTTGAAGCCATCCTATCCGGAAAAAAGGGTTCCAAATCGCTTAACTTTTCACCAATGCTTGCAAACTTGATTGGCTTCCCCGTTACCGCCTTTGTGGAAAGAGCTGCACCACCTCTGGTGTCACCGTCAAGCTTTGAAAGAATAATGCCATCAATGTCAAGCTTTTGGTTAAAGCTAGAGGCTACATTTACTGCATCCTGCCCAGTCATTGAATCAACAACCAAAAGAATTTCCTGTGGCTTCACATTGCTTTTTATATTCATAAGCTCTTGCATAAGATTTTCATCAATATGCAAACGACCTGCTGTGTCAATAATAACCACATCATGCTGCATTGATTTTGCATGGGATATTGCTTTTTTTGCTATTTCAACCGGATTAGTATCAGTTCCCATCTCAAAAACGGGGATATCTAATTGATTTCCAAGAACTTGAAGCTGCTTAACTGCTGCTGGGCGGTATACATCGCAGGCAACCATAATGGGGTTTTTGCCTTGTTTTCTTAAATAATTAGCTATCTTACCGGTGGCAGTAGTTTTTCCTGCACCTTGCAGCCCAACTAGCATGTAAACTGTAGGAGGAGCAGATGAAAAAGTTAGCTTTGCTACAGTGCCGCCCATTAAATTAATCAATTCTTCATGAACAATTTTTACAACCTGCTGTCCGGGGGTGAGACTATCCAGTACATCCTGTCCAACAGCTCTTTCAGAAACTATATTAATAAAATCCTTTACTACCTTAAAATTAACGTCAGCCTCAAGTAAAGCCATTTTAATTTCACGCATCATGGCTTTAACATCTTTTTCTGAAATTCTGCCAACACCTTTAATTTTTTTTACTATATTCTGAAGCTTATCCGATAATCCTTCAAAAACCATAATTTCCTCCGGTACTATATATATTAGTGTCCTAAAACAACTGTAATAAAAAACAAGTTGTTGAAAATAAGAATCCCTGCAATCCTGTTATACCAATGGTTACATAAGCCATTTTTAGCCGGAGTTTTTATGATTTTGAATTTCATTCTGAATTCTGACTCCTGACTACTGACTACTGACTACTGACTACTGACTACTTTAATTGAAGCCGAAGGCTTCGGTATGTTATAACTCATTCATAATCTTTTCAAGTTCCGCTACACAAAAATCAATAATTTCGTTACTTTTGATATTTGAATCATCATTTTGCAGCTTCTTAAGTCTTGATAAAACAATCCTAAGGGTTTCCTCATGACGTGAAAACCTTTTTACCAAGCCAAGCATATCTTCATATCGTCTAAGAGCATCCTTGCCCTTTTTAACACTATCGTAAACACCCTGACGACTAATTCTATATTGCTCACCAATTTCGCTCAACGAAAAATCGTTATTATAGTGCAAATCCAGTATTTCAAACTGCTTTTGTGTAAGCAGTTGCCCGTAGAAATCAAGCAAAAGAGCAATTTCTACACTCTCATTCACATTATCACCTGTCAAGCATAATTACTTTACACTAGCCAATTATAAAACGGAATATATTGAATGTCAAGATTTTTTTAGTATTAAAATCAGAAGTTTTCTGAAACCCTTGATTGAAAAACTAAAATCCACCCCTGTTTTAATGAAAGTGGAATTTACCTTTGCAAATTCAAGAAAACTACAAAAAACACCTTTGAGTTAAAAGATTTGTCGAATTTAAACCTTGGTTTTGCTCTTGATAAGCTTCATTTTTGAGAAAATTGTTTATACCTTCAGAATAATTTAAAAATTTCTTTCTCTTTTTAGATTTAAACATCTTAAATTCTTCATTTTCATTTCATCTTTTGCAAATTTATTAAAAAAGTGCTTTAGCACGATTTGCTTTTTAGCTTATTTTGATTAGTTATTATTTACAATAACACCTTTAATACGTCTTTTTTGCATAAAAATACCCTCCGAAACTTTTTAGTTAAGAAGGGTAGACCGTTGGTGTTTATCAAGTTTTGGTTTCTTAAAAGAACCTGAATCCCTTGATATAACTGTTTTGGCGTGCCTGAAGGGATTCGAACCCCTGACCCACGGCTTAGAAGGCCGTTGCTCTATCCAGCTGAGCTACAGGCACAAAATGGAGCGGGTGAAGGGAATCGGACCCTCACGGCCAGCTTGGAAGGCTGGAATTCTACCATTGAACTACACCCGCATTATGCCATCTGCTTTCTCAGCGACTTTATTATTATACAAAGCGATGTGGCTTTTGTCAACATCAATTTCAAGTATTTTGCTTTTTCGTAGATTGAAATTAATATGAAACGCTTTTTCTCTGTTAATGGATGTTCCCATTTTATGATGTCAAAAACAAATTATTTCTTTTTATACCATAATTCTTTGCTGAACGTATAGTATATATACAAAATTATTACCAGAAATTATAACGAGGCTAAGATGGACCCCCACCGTTATTTTAACAATGATAATAGATACAATTTTACATATATTGTCATCAAATAT
>DAIPML010000323.1:0-3726 GCA_036768735.1 Clostridiales bacterium
CCCGCCACCAAGCATTTTTCAACCAGAATGGTTGAAAATATGCGAAGAGGCGGGAGAAATCTGAGCCTTGTTATAACCTGTGAACAGTCCCCCATGAAGTCCACCTACACCCCGGTGAACGAAACAGGCTGGTTTAAGTTCCGGTGGCAGTATGGTTTCATAGTAGTAACATATGCAGTAAACAAGTCAAAGGTAAACCTTTGACTTGTTTTTATGCTCTGTGTATCAATTAATGGCATACACGTTGGGTTAAGTTCAACATATATTGCCTCAATTAACAGTAAAGTTCAGCATGTTTAATTGTTCTGCTTATCATCTTCATCCACTACCTTGTAGTCCGCATCAAAAACATCATCTTGGCTTGTGTCCCCTGCCGAATTTGCTCCCGCATTCGGATCAAACCCTCCGGCATTTGCTGCATCCGGATTTTGCTGATATATCTTCTGAGATACGGCATAAAAAGCTTGATTCAGCTTTTCGGTGGCTGCTTTTATTGCTTCAGGATCCTCGGTTTTAACAACCTCTTTAAGGTTGTTAAGCTCAGATTCAATGTTTGATTTATCAGCAGGATCCACCTTGTCACCTAAGTCTTTTAATGTCTTTTCCGTTTGGTAAATTATTGAGTCGGCATTATTTTTTGCTTCGATGGTCTCTTTCTTTTTCTTGTCTTCAGAAGCAAACTTTTCGGCTTCCTTAACAGCTTTATCAATTTCATCTTCAGACAAATTAGATGAAGCTGTGATAGTAATTTTTTGCTCGTTGCCTGTCCCCAGATCCTTAGCTGATACGTGGGCAATACCGTTGGCATCTATATCAAATCCAACTTCTATCTGCGGAACTCCTCTTGGAGCCGGTGGTATGCCGGTAAGCTGGAAATTTCCAATTAGCTTGTTGTTTGCAGCCATTTCTCTTTCGCCCTGGAACACACGAATATCAACGCTTGTCTGCCCGTCAGAAGCTGTTGAGAATATCTGGCTTTTCTTTGTGGGGATTGTGGTGTTTCTTTCAATAAGTTTTGTAAATACTCCGCCTAAGGTTTCAATTCCAAGTGACAGTGGAGTAACATCAAGAAGCAGCAGATCCTTAACCTCACCGGAAAGAACACCTGCTTGAATAGCAGCACCCACAGCAACACATTCATCCGGATTTATGCCTTTAAAAGGATCTTTACCCATATGCTTTTTAACCGCTTCCTGAACGGCCGGAATCCTTGTGGAGCCTCCCACCAAAAGAATTTTGTCAACATCGGACGGTGAAAGCTCTGAATCAGCTAATGCCCTACGTGTAGGCTCCATTGTTTTTTCTACAAGATCAGCTGTCAATTCGTCAAATTTTGCCCGTGTAAGTGTCATGTCAAGATGCTTTGGACCTGACGCATCAGCTGTAATAAACGGAAGGTTGATGTTTGATGTTGCCACACCGGATAACTCAATCTTTGCTTTTTCAGCTGCTTCTTTTAAACGCTGTGCTGCCATTTTGTCATTTCTTAAATCAATTCCATTTTCTTTTTTAAACTCGTCCGCTAACCAATCAATAACCCTTTGGTCGAAATCATCGCCGCCTAACTTATTATTACCGCTGGTGGCAAGAACTTCAAAAACGCCATCGCCGATCTCAAGTATGGATACGTCAAATGTACCGCCACCCAAGTCGAAAACCAGTATTTTTTGATCCTTTTCTTTATCCAGCCCATAAGCAAGAGCTGCAGCTGTGGGCTCATTTATAATACGCAATACTTCAAGCCCTGCAATTTTACCTGCGTCTTTTGTTGCCTGGCGCTGAGCGTCACTGAAATATGCCGGCACTGTAATTACAGCTTGTGAAACGGTTTCTCCAAGATAGCTCTCCGCATCTGCCTTAAGCTTCTGAAGAACCATTGCTGATATTTCTTGAGGCGTGTATTGCTTGCCATCAATATTTATTTTTTTATTTGAACCCATATCTCTTTTTATGGATATGATAGTTCTCTCCGGGTTTGTAACAGCTTGCCTTTTGGCTACCTGTCCTACCAGCCTTTCTCCGGTCTTTGAAAATGCAACAACAGAGGGTGTAGTTCTGTTTCCCTCAGGATTTGGTATAACGACAGGCTCTCCGCCCTCCATAACTGCTACGCAGGAATTGGTTGTTCCCAAATCTATTCCTATTACTTTTGCCATATTAATATCACTCCTAAATTTATATTTAAGGTCAAAGAATAACAATTTTTAATATTTTTCGTTACTAAAGTGGGCTTCGCCCACACCCCAATATAGGAACTCACAGATGCAAAACATAAATATTCTTGTTTTTTATAAATGTTTTGCATCAATACGTTACTAATTTGCTACTTTAACAACGGAATGCCGAATTACAATTCCGTTTTTATAGATATATCCTTTACGGAATTCTTCTACAATTTCGTTATCACCATATTCCTCATCCTCAATATGCATAACAGCTTCGTGAAGCTGTGGATCGAATTTCTCGCCTAATACCTCAATATATTTCACACCAAGGCCTGCTAAAGCTTCTTGGAATTGACGGTGAATCATACCAACGCCCTCTCGTATACTCTTCTCATTGCTACTATCTGATGCTTTAAGCGCAAGTTCAACATTATCAAGAACAGGAAGAAAGCAAGCTGCCGATTCGGCTATGGAGACATCATAAAGCTTTTCTTTTTCTTTGATTGTTCTCTTTTTGAAATTATCAAATTCTGCAGCAATTCTTTGAAGCTGCTCTTTTAAGCAATTTATTTCTTCATCTTTTTTATCTAAATCAGATAGTCCATTATTATCTATGTTTTCTCCATTTTCTAAATCACAATTCAAGATTTCCTGTTCTTTTTCTTGTACATTCGTTTCGATATTATTTAGTTCTTTTCGTTCCATATCTGTTTTCCTTTGGCTCATGTAGTTTCATCCTTCCATTATATTAATCTCAAGTGTACTATATAAATTGAAAAAGAAGATAATTGTATTATTCTTCACTCAGTATTCTGAGAATTTCTCTGTTAATTAATTTTTTCATATAGTTCATAGCCGAGACTACCCTTGCATATGACATCCGCGTCGGACCAATAACCCCTAAAGCTCCCACATCTGTCTCTCCAAGGCTGTATGTTGCTGTAATCAGACTGCAGTCATGCATGGGTTCCAGTTGGTTTTCTTTCCCAATCATCACATTAAGGTCATGTTTTTCTATTGCTGCATTCATTACTGTCTTTATTATTTCCTGTTCATTAAGCAAATCAAACACTTCTTTTGCTTTTATAAGGTCATTAAATTCAGGGTGGTTCAGTAGGTTTGTTGTGCCATTCATTATTAGTTCAGATTTTTCTATCCCCTGCAAACAACTAACTAGTCCATTTAAAATGCATCCGGCTGTACTCTCATCAAAACCAATTTCCTGGCATACTTCTGATGTAACCGGGAATTTTATTTTTTCTATAAGAAGGCCATTCATTTTTCCCTGCAAATAATTAGTCATTTTAACAAGTGCATCACCGGGTATATCTTCTTCAAAACGTATAAGCTGATTTTTAACAGTTCCACCACCGGTTACTACAATGATTAGTGCTTTTCTTTCATCTACAGGTATAATCTGTATTGTTTTTAGTATTGCCTTAGTAAGGTTAGGCGAAAGAGCTATTGAAGTATAACCTGTTATTATTGATATAATATCCGACGCCCTTACTATTAATGTGTTTATTTCATTCATCCTTAACTCAATGGCGTTTTTTATTTG
>DAIPML010000324.1:0-3724 GCA_036768735.1 Clostridiales bacterium
ACGTTATTTTGCTTCGCAAAAAACGGGTCTAAGCAATTTCTTCCGTTATTTTAATCTTTCCTTAAACATATGGGGTTATTGTGTTCTCAACCAGAGACCCGTATGTTTAACGATTTATTATTTTTATCCACAATATCTTATTCGAAAACCGCTAACCCTCTAGCCCTCTAGCCTCTAACCAGTGAATGAATACTCTGACATAAGCCTTACTAAAGCTTTCCTTAGCCTTACCGTTAAAAGGTATTCGTATACTTATGCAGCTTCCACTTGTCATCTTCCGCAAGCCTAAATCATTATATCAAAAAATATATTAATTTGCAAACATTTGTTCGGCAAAATGCAAGATAATTTTTTAGCGTACATGAGAAGTTAAAGACTTTCTTTACTATAGCCCCACCTGACGTTAGTCTGTCGTAAATTGTCCAAGTAAAGTATGTACCACTATTAGCTCAACTTGTTTTTTAAACTACATGCGCATAACTCTAGTGATCTGTGGCAACAAAAGATTTATGGGTTAAATACTGTTTATACATGTTGAATTTCTTATTCAACATGTATAAACACGAAATGATGCACATGCCATTTGTTTTGCATAGCCAAATAAAGTTGACCTGTGGTCGGCTATTTAAGCAACGTTTTGTTTACAAAACGCGATCACATGTGCAAATTAAATTGAAAAAAGCATTGCATATATTGGCAGTTTATGCAATGTTTTTTTCAAATTATATAGTATCTTTCTGTTATTTGTATGAATTCCTGCAAAAAACAATTATTCTATGATATCAAGATTATTTATGATATCCTCATATTCCAGATCCTCATATAACTCAATCGGTAAATTTATGGTATATGAAACATATCTGCTTTCAATTTCTTTTACTGTCTCAATAATAATTTTATTTTGAAATGGTTTGATTGCATAATGCTGCCCTTTATCATCACTTATAATTTTTGTGTCGTCATCAGAAAAATATCGAATCATAAGATAGTCAAGCTTTGTGTATCGCTTGTATTCCATGGGAAGTCCTCTCGCCTCAACGAATGCTGACTGATAGATATTACCGGAATCAGGGCTCAATGCATAGTTTACTCTCTTAACCTCATTAAATGGCCTGAAAAAAACCGCTGCTCCTTCCAACTTATACTTGCCTAAGCTTTCCTTATCAAAAACCAAAGGATAGTTCATGTTTTGTTTTACATCTTCATACGACAATCCCATGTAATTAACCATGCACCATCCACCCGGTCCTGCATCGTTTTTACTAAATTTAACAATCTCCTTATCACCTTTTTCTCCTGATACATATATTTCAAACATTTTGTCTCCAGCCTTTTCCCGGTTAATCACTTCATCAAAGATGCGTACAAGGCGTTTATCTTTAATCTCCTTAAAATAATTTTCTTTGTTAAGCAAGTTGTTTTCTACATTATGAAAAACAAGGCTATCGGCTATATTAAATAATTCTTCTTTACTGATGCTTTGGGCAGACAGACTAATAATTTTTTATCCATATTATCCCCAAGATATAAATGAAGAACCCTTCTTCCCGCTTCTGTTTCATGATATATCGCCTGCTTTTCATTTATTATTACGAGGCTGCATGTTTTCTAAGGTGGAGAGGGAGGTCTTTGAAAAAGGCAATCAAATGCTGCCTGGTGAATTTGTTGAAAAGCTATACCCAGAGTTGCATGAGGGCTTCTATGTTAAATTGTATAAATTAAATAATGGGAAATTATCAATAGCATACGGCATTAAAAATGGAGTTAATCTTGGAATTGGTGAACATGACAGCATTTTTATAGTTGGATCAAATTCAAACGAAAATATGATACAGCAGACCATAGATAATAGGAATTTCATAGCTGTGCCTAATTATTTGCCGGGAAATTACTCCTTCAAAAACATTGTAACATCTGACGGGCGTGTTCAACGTATACGTTTTTCAGATAAAAACGACAACGATATATCAATTAGTTATGAAACCTATATAGATTATAGCCTTGAAGAATTTAAAGCACGTTATCCTCGTACAGCTGTTTGAAGAGTGCCGTCAATTCCGTGTTTCTGCGCCGCATGGTATCGAGCTCTTTCTGCACGGTATTGATTTCCTGACGAAGCTCCACTCTTTTCTTTTGGTTGATGTACTCGGCGAACAGCCGCTCCTTTTGCCGCGCAAAGTGCGTCACCCTGCGCAGGTCATCGAGGACGATTTTACGCAAATCCTGCTCCCGTAGATAATGGGCTCCGTAGCCACACGGAGGCACACAGTGCGACACATGCGGCAACGGTAATTACTGCGATAATTTGCTTCTTCATTTGACCATCTCCCTTCAGCAAGACAAGATACCACAAGGCTTTGGAGATATCCATATGGTTTTCCAACGAGCGAGGAAGTTTGTATTTGAAGGCGTTTTGTGGTAAACTTTGTTATAAAGAAAAAAGGTCGTCTTGTCAGGTCGTGGGGGTGACGTAATGAGCGTGAACATAAGAAAAGTGGCTATAAGCGATGCAGAAGCATTGAAAGATTTGTATTTCAATCATCTCACGTCATACCCTCCGACTGAAGAACAGAATATGACGACGTGGCGTGAAATGCTTCGCCGATTTGCCAACGATGACAATTATCATATTCTTGTTTTAGAGATTGACGGAAGAATAGTTTCGTCAGTTACATTGGTCATCATAGAAAACTTAACTCATAACCTACGCCCATATGCGTTAATTGAGAATGTTGTAACGCACAAACCCCGAAGGAGGCACACGGTAATGGATAAAAGCATCACTGAATACGGTAGTTTTATAAAAGAAATCAAGGAACTCATTTATCGACGCCAGTATGAGGCGATGAGAAAAGTCAATGCCGAGTTAATCCAGCTATATTGGGAAATCGGTGAGGAAATCGAATATCAACAGCGCGAAAAGGGCTGGGGTAAATCAATCGTTGAGGTTTTGTCAAAAGAGCTTCAAAAAGAATTCCCCGGAGTTGCGGGTTTTTCGGCGCGTAACCTTTGGCTGATGCGTAGTTTTTATATTGAATTTCACAAAATGCAAAACTGCAACCATCGGTTGCAGAATTAACCCATGGGCAGACACACTTAATTCTGCCACCATTGGTTGCAGAAATCAGCTGGACGAAAAACATCATTATTATGCAGAAATGCAAAGACCCACTCGAACGTGAATTCTATATTAAAATGACAAAACGCTTTGGCTGGACAAAGGATGTGCTGATCAACAATATCGAAAATCAAGCATTCGCTAAATATTTGACCAATCAAACCAACTTTGACGAAACCGTGCCTGAAAAATACAGGCTCCAAGCCAAACTCGCCGTCAAGGACGATTATAATTTTGATTTCATTGAGATGGGCATCGAACACAGCGAATCATAGCTTTAAGCGGGAATCATCAACAACATTCGGGCGTTTCTGTCCGAGATGGGCGGCGATTTCAGCTTCATCGCCAACCAATACCATCTTGATGTTGCGGACGAGGATTATTATATCGACTTGCTCCTGTATCACCGCCGTCTGCGTTGCCTGATTGCGATTGATTTGAAAATCGGTGAGTTTATCCCGGAATATGCGGGGAAAATGCAGTTTTATCTGACTGCGTTGGATGAAACCGTGAAACTGCCGGATGAAAACACTTCAATCGGTATAATCATCTGTAAAAGCAAAAACCGTACAAGGGTCGAGTATACGTTAAGAACAACCAATAAGC
>DAIPML010000325.1:0-3699 GCA_036768735.1 Clostridiales bacterium
TAGGGGATCATATAAACTGATGTTAGTCCCGTATATGTAAGCTTTTTGTAAATAACTTGCATTTTTGTTCCTTGGTATACGCTTGTAAAATTCCCCTTTGCCTGATTAAAATTAATATCATTAATACACCATTTCAAGTTGTCAATTTTATTATTATAAAAATAATCCGTTTTAAGAACCATCGTTCCTTTTTCATCAATAATTGAAAACCCTTCTGTGCCGGAGTTTAGTGACTCATTAAACTTGTTTTCCAACTCGTTAATATATATACTTACCAGTATTACCCCATACCCGCCAATGCTTTTGTCGCCTTTTATTAATCTGGACATTGAGATAAACATATCCTTTGTGGATTTTTCACCGGGTATATAACTTTCATGAGGAACAATCCATATAATTTTGCCGTTGCTGCTGACAGTATCTTTGTACCAGTGGGTATCAAAGAAATTTTTTGAGTTATCATATTCAGAATGCTTGTTCCATGATGTATATATGCTATAATTATTGTCAATAAACGTTATGTGGCAGTTATACCTAAGGATTACAGCCATATAGCTTGCTATTTTATCAATTATTTTTTGCTTCAATTCATAAATATTTTTTTCTTGATTTTCAATACCTTTGAGTGTTTTAAAAAAATCCTTATCCATTTCTAAGATATTTGATATTATGAGCATGCCATCAATTACCTGTTGAAAGTTAATATTAATCTGCTCCAGGTTTTGGGAAGTTAAATCAATAACTTTTTTACTTACTATTGCTTCGGAACTTTTAACAGTTAAAAATGTTATGGCTATAACAAAGCTGCTCATAATGATAATCATTAGAATAATCTTGGTTTGTATGGAGTTGAATGCCTTATATCTCATATACCCCTCCATAATAATAAGCAACTATACTTGTATATGTTGAACTAATGTAATATACCAATGATATTTAGTATCAAATAGATTGATCTGCTTATTCTTAGAGCTCGCAACAGGTTGAAAGAATAAGTGAAAAAATCATTGATACTAACTATAAATCCAACATATATTGAAATGTTACACATGCCATATGTTTTGACCTGCCAAACAGGCAAATATGCAATATAAACTGAAAAAGGGATCGGCACATATACCGGCAATCCGACTCTCATTCAATTTATATTGATTATAACAACTATAAAACATGATTTCAATTATAGTTTTTTCCTATGTACGAATGCTCTAACCGTACCTATGATTCAATATAACGAGGCTAAAAGATGCACCCCCGCTCCACCTCCAGGGCTGGCCTGAACAGCCACAGGTTTTAGAAGCGTACTTTTAGCCCTCAGGGCTAAAATACAAACAATCTCTCAGTTCACTACTTATATCATTCTGCGCAAGCCTTTTCCGGCGAATATTCCTGTTGGTTTTTCATCTCTTACTGCAACTTCACCATTTACAATAACATATTTTATCCCTTTCGGCGCATTCCTTGGGCATTCATATGTTGCTGTATCTGTAACTGTACTGTAATCGAAGATAACTAGATCGGCAGCTTTTCCAGGCAATATGCAGCCCCGGTCAAGTAATTTGAAGCGTTTTGCGGGGACCAGTGTCATTCTGTTTATAATTTTCTCTAATGGCTGCTTTTTTTCTCTTGATAATCTCAGTATTTTTGGAAAACATCCAAAGGCTCTCGGATGCGGCTTGCCGCCGATTGGTATCATATCGGTTCCAACCATACAATTAGGTAAATCTAATAACTCCATTACATCATCATCCATTATACTGGAGATTTCATCATCAGGCTCAGTATGTCTGTAACCAACTTCCAACTCATTTTCCAATAAAACATCAATAATCATCGAATGAATGGTCATCCCTTTTTCTTTTGCAACAGCGTCAAAGCTCTTACCGGTGTATTCTTTTTGATTTTTAAGATATGTAAATATGGAGCCTGTCCATTTTGTCCTCATAGCATAAATGTTCTCAATGCTATATTCAAGCTTCTGCCTTAAAATTTTATCTGATAATCTTTCCATAACCTTATCATAACCGCCTTCAACAGCCCAATACGGTAAAAATACTACCACAGAGCCGCTGCCTGCATGGTAAGGATATAAATCAAAGCTAATATCAATGCCTTCTTCCATTGCAATTTTAAACAGTTTTATCCGCTCCCCAGGTTTACCAACTGTTTGGGGATGTTGTGTTTTATAGTGGGAAAAGTGAAGCTTTACCCCTGTACGCCTACCCACTTCGATAATTTCTTCCACGGGATTAAAATTATCTTTAAATGTTCTCATATGCATTACAAATGGAACATCATACTTATACGCAACTTTACATAACTCTATCAGCTCTTTTGTATCACTGTAGCCATCCGGATAATTTACCAACCCGCTCGAAAAGCCCACAGCCCCTTCAATCAAAGACGATTCAAGGGCCCGCTTACTGCATTCTAAAGCATCCCCCTCCAAAGGTATGTCGGTAAAACCTGCTCCTGCAAGCCTAATTGGGCCATGAGTAGCGTTAACAGCTATATTAACTGCTGTGCAACCATCAAAACTATTTAAGAAGCCATCTACATTTTTATAGGCTTTGCTCGGAAGTGATAAATCGCCAAATATACCCGTATAAAGCTTTCCATAATTATGCACCATTTCTTTTTCTAACGGCACAAGCCCTAAACCACATTGTCCGGCAATTTCTGTTGTAATTCCCTGCAGCAAGCCATTAATATGCTGTCTGTCATATGATAGAACATTGTCTGTATGCGTATGCGTGTCGATAAAACCAGGAGCTACTATAAGCCCCTTTGCGTCAATTATTTCATCAGCAATTACATCAGGGCTCTGACCAACATTTTTGATAATACCGTTATCCAACAAAACATCCGCTATATATGGTTTTTTTCCTAATCCGTCAACTACTTCTCCGTTTTTTATAAGAATAGTCATAGTTATATTCCTTTCATCCAAAAATTTTTATCTTACACTGCTAAATACATGTACACAATCTTTTCAGAAAGGCAATTCGGGTTTATGCAGTGATGCAATTATGTTTTTATTCAGTAATCTCTAACAGAATTTCAATTTCCACCGGAATATTCCCTGGAAGCGCATTTGTACCGATTGCTGATCTTGCCGCTTTTCCACGCTCATCCCCGAAAATATCACAAAGCAGCTTTGAAGCTGAATCCATAACCTTTGGCTGCTCGTAAAAATTATCTGTGCCGGCTACAAAAGCAAGAATTTTAATAATTCTTTTAACCTTATTCAAGTCACCAATCTGAGCCTGAAGTGTGCTTAGAATGTTCAAAATACATAAGCATGCAGCTTCCTGGCCCTGTTCAACGGTCAAGTCCTGGCCCAACTTACCTCTTAATGTATTACTATTATTAATTATTGGTCCATGGCCTGATGTGTAAACCAATCCCTTGCCAAATTTAACTATTGGTGAGTATATACCCCCTACGCCCGGTGGTTGTGGTAATTCAATTTTCATATCTCTCATTTTTTCATACACGTTCATTATTATCTGCCTCCGCTAAATAATCTGCTTGAATATAATTCAATTAATTAACTCAACTTTCCCACAGTATTTTGGGCGCTTGCCTGCACAGCAGGCTACCGACGACGGTGTGATATCACACCTTTGCATGTCGGTACCAAGGCCTCAAAATACTACTCGCAAGCTGAGGTGGGAAAGTAGAGTAAATTAACTACAT
>DAIPML010000018.1:0-25127 GCA_036768735.1 Clostridiales bacterium
TCCATGAAAGCGTGGATGTATTATTTATTCCTGCTGACCCTAAAGCGTTACTGAATGAGGCTGAAACGACAATCGTATAAATCCCTTTTGGTACTGTTAATTTTTTGTTTAGCTGAACATAATTACCGTAGTGAGAATTAATATTATTAAGTTGTCCCGAACTAAGAGTTCCTAAATTTGCATAGTTAACACCATCTTTGTTTAATACTACCCCCACGTAAGCACTGCCTGATGTTGCTCCGTTCAGCTCGCTGAAATCGACATAAAGCTCCATTATGCCGTTAAAAGACAGCTCTGCACCTTCCTCTGTGACGGTGACGCTGTTCGGTAGGGTTGCGCTACCCGATGACGAATAGAACATTCTTGCAGCGTTAGTAACACTCTGCTCCTTCTGTGTCTGACTCATCAAACTCGCAACAGTAGGCACTTTTGACTTTACAAATTCTAACCTTAAAAGGTCTGCTATATCAGGGTCGTAAATGTTCACACTTCCTGCTTCGTCAACTTCAAAAACTCCTATTTTGCCTGTTCCGTCGTGTCTGAAAATGATTTTCGCTATTCCTGCAAGTGCTTCTGCATACGTTCCGCCAGCCCAGATAGCAGGGTTATTTTTAAGCGCTCCCTGAATACCTGTAAAACCAGCTGTAACCTCTGCGTTCATATTTTCTTTCAGAAGTATAGTTACGAGAGTAAACAAAGCACCGTCAAGTACCGCATCCTGCCCAATTGCTTGTTTTAGGTATTCGAGTGCCTGTGCTTTTGCCAGTGCTTCAGCTGCTTTGGCATCCACATCGGATATTTTTTTGTCTGTATCCTCCTGTGCTTCTGTCCAGTCGGTGGCTTTGTTGCCTTTTTCAAGTTTAGGATTTCTGTACATAACGCTCGCTCCAGCAACATTGCTCGTCAATCGTACGTATACCCTGTCGCTCCCCGATACAGGGGTTGCCGTTAGCTTTACTTTTGTTATGATTTTTGGGTCTATGAACTCCCCGTGCGAGACACCCCTGTATGCGCCCCCGTTATACCAATAGAATGTTACCCTAACTAAATTTGTCTGATTGTCTTTTAAATCACAAGCAAAAGTAAATTTATCTGTAGCGGTGCCGAACACATAGCTATTTCCAAAATATGGGGACTCCAGTCCAGTCCATTCCATAAGCTTCCAGTCTGTCGTGGTATCTAACAACAAATTCCTACCCCCAATCTCCAACTCATTCACGTACCCCTTGCTTATCGCATCCAATTTAGCTTGAATAGCCTTATTCGCTTCTTCCAATGCACTTTGAAAGGCGGACATCAAAGAATTGAATGAAGTGAAAGCATTGTCAACCGCTGTTTTTTGAGCAGGTGTTGTTGTGCCTCCTGCGATAGCCGTGTTGATTGCAGTCAGAAGTGTTTCACGTTGCCCCCACAAGTTTATTTTAGCGTTTTCGAGTGCTGTTTTAGCTGTGCCTTCAAGATAAGTATTTGCAAAAACTTTAGCGAATGATGCTTCCGCTTTTGCCATCGTCTCGTTAATCGTGTTCTTGTATTTTTCTATCGCCTTTGCTTCAGCTTCGTCAATTACTCCATCTTTGAAAGCTCCGTCAATGTAAGTATTCAGGCTATTTACATTCGTCTGAACTGTGTTAGATGCGTTTAAGGCTTCTGTTTTGGCTGTTTCAATGTCCGCTTGAACATCTTCAGGTGCTTCCGTCCAATCCCCTTTTTTATCAACATCTCCTTCAACTAACTTAGGCTCTATGAATATTACATCTGCTCTCACGCTCCCATAAAGTGGGGTGCTCCCTCTCATAAAATCCTCTGCGTTTTTTTCTTCTAGTGTAAATGTGCGCTTGTATTCAATTGTTTCCCCATTTTCAAGTTTTGCTCTATCTGACGGATTAACTCCTACCATAGAATCTTTACCGTTATTAACGGTGATTGAAACACTTCCGCTGGAATAGGCTGAGGTGGGGATTGTTTCATATTTTATTTTTGAAAAGAATGTATATGTCTCGCCTACTACTAAGCTACTTTTCAAAGTGCGCAACCCTATATAGTTATTGTGCGCCTTTTTTATTGTAAATCTGTCAGATAATCTATTGGGCGCATCATTTAGTTGGAATAAATTCCTCCCACCAATCTCAATGTCCTTAACTAGCTGTTCTGCATGAGCTTTCGACGCATTGAACTTGTCTAAAGCATCGGCAATAGCTCTAGCTTCCTCATCTGAAACTATACCGTCTGCGTATGCTTCTGCTTCTGTTTTCTTTAAGTCTGCATAATCCTTTGCGGCATTAATAGCGGCTTGCTCTGCTGTTGATATTTTACCATCGGCGTATGCTTCTTGTTGAGTTTTTAATAGCGCATCTTGTGCTTCGGCATGAGCTTTAGCCGCTGCAAGTTTTGCATTTACGTCATCAATACGAGCTTGCTCTTCTGCGCTCACCTTCCCGTCCGCATATGCTTCTGCCAATACACGTTCTGCTTCTGATTTTGTATTTGCATAAGTTTTTGCGGCATCCTCTGCTTCTGCTTTTGCTGTGGCTATATTGGCTTGTGCATCTTCTGGTGCTTCCGTCCAATCCCCTTTTTTATCAACATCTCCTTCAACTAATTTAGGCTCTATGAATATTACATCTGCTCTCACGCTCCCATAAAGTGGGGTGCTCCCTCTCATAAAATCCTCTGCGTTTTTACTGTCTAAGGTGAATGTTCTTCTGTATTCAATGGTCTCCCCATTCTCTAACCTTATTCTATCTGGGGCAGAAACACTTACAAACGTCCCCTCAGAATTGTTAACTGTTATAGACACATTCCCAGATGTGTACGCAGATATTGGTGTTGAGGAATAGCGAATCTTTGAAAAAAAGGTATATGTTTTACCTATCTCTAAACTACTTTTCAAAGTGCGCAACCCTATATAGGTATTGTATGCATTTTTTATTGTAAATCTGTCAGATAATCTATTGGGCGCATCATTTAGTTGGAATAAATTCCTCCCACCAATCTCCAACTCATTCACAGCCGTATCATCCGTGTACCTCACTCTCTTCATCCAGTGAGCCTGAACAAAGGTTTCACTGTCCTGCGTAGCTGTTAAGATTTCACCACTTTTATAAGCTGTTCCGTTAACTGTTTGATCTGCATTAAGCACCCACATATCACCGAGCTTGTATTTTGTCGGTGTTATAAGGAATGTAGTACTTTTACCGTCTGCCATCGCCTGAGCCTTTGAGGCTTCCTGTATTGCTTTGACTGCATCGCTGTCCGCTATTGGAGTCCATGAATAGGCTGTTCCGTTTTTTACAAATCGCCAAGCTTTGCCTGAATCTGGGGTAGTCTCATTGTCTACAAAAGCCTGTGAATTGTGAAATACGTCTCCTATGTGTCTGTCTTTTTCTATGTCAGTAGCCCAATCAGAGGCAGGGTAATTCAATAAAGTTGGCGTATAAGGGTAGCTGTAATTTGAGATCTCACCATCTACTTGAGCTTGCATTTCTGCAAATTTAGCGTTGTAATCAGTAACATTTGCTGCTGCATCATCAATTGCCTGTTGCGCTGCTAAAGCTGCTGCGTTAGCGGCTTCCTGAGCATCTTGAATATCTTGTGATGTGCCATCCGCCCAATCATCATAATTCAATCCATTAGATCGAAAGACCGTTTTACCTTGAATTTTATTACCCATTCTTGAAAACACAGTATACTCATTCTCACTTGATAGAGCGTAAGTGTTTATGTTTACATACTGCTTAATGCTTGGCGCATCAGAACCTACAGTACTTAATATTATTGCTCCCTGCCTTTCAGTGTTTTCAGAACCGAGTTGATATATGTAATCCCCTACTTCAGGAATATCTGAGTTAATCGCTGCATTGGTTTTTGAAAGCTCAATATAATCCGGACCAACTGCAACAACTTTTCGCCAGTAGAACTTTTGCTTACTGCCTGTGAATACTTGGTGTCTTGCAAAGTCAGTATTCTCGAAAAGATTTACAACTTTACCATCATCAGCATCAAAATAGCATCTATAAAAATCTGTAGTTTCTTCAACTTTTATGCATATCATTTCAGCTGCACTTTGAACTAGCTCTCCACCAATATGTTTTGCCTGGTGAATTAGTGCGGAAAAGAATTCAGCCCTCTGTCTTATAAGCAATTGATCAAATTCAGCAACAGTTGTGCCGTTAATATTTCTGATTGCACCTCCGGATCCAAGCAACCCAGGACTAAAATCACCAATTAAAATTGCTTTGAGAAATGTGATAATACCTTGAGCTGTATCATCATCTATTTTACTGAGATATTTTTCACCTGTATCACCTTGTTTGCGAAGAATCTCCGCAACCTTTTTACCCAACATTCCAACTCTGACATTTGTGTTGTGGCCTATCTTTGTTTCATTTGAAATTAAATTGCTATGCTCTTCCAGGGCAAGTAAAAGTTCTTCGAAAGTCATTGTAACAATATTTTTCATCAAAAGTAACAATGCCTTTATATGCTAAAAAAGACAATAAAAAAGCGGTGTGCATCACTGCAGACCGCTTAACATTCAATATGGATAAACTGAAAAAAAAGAAGGTTTATTTTCCAGCGCTTCGCAAAATATAAGATACACTCCTTAAATAATCCTGTCCGGTGAGTTCTACCATTTTTTCCTGTAATCTTCGCTGACTATACCAATATTTTTTTGCTCGCCATGGCTTCGGAGTCCTGTTTGGATTTGAAACTCTATTTTGACCACCGCTCTCTTTTGTTCCCGGGAATACACCTCCATCCAAATACATTCCGTAATGTTCAAACATGTGTGAGATCTTTGCTGTATTTCCACCTGCCTGTTTCATTAATGAAACAGTAAAACTTCTACGAAGTGCACCAGAAGAATATCGTGGTGATCCATCAGGTTTCTCTGATACACCTACCATTTCAGCATTCATTCTTTCTATCCAGTACTCAACCATAAGCTCAGACCAGTTATCAAGATATTTCTCACGCTGTATGTCTATTTGTCCGTCAGCCATTCTTCACTCTTGAAAGATAAATCAGTAGGAATATTTATTGGGACATGAAAAAAGAGGCCTGTACAATCATTGGCGAATATACCTGGTATTTCGGTATAGGGTATCCTGTCAGTTACCAGATATATCATACTTTGCTGAAGCTTCGATTTATCTTTTAGAAGCTTTTTCAGCACGTTGTTATAAATCTGTTTGCATTCAGCCAGTGCTTCAATTTGCGAATTCATATCATTCAACCGATACTGTTTTAATATATATATAACAACAGATCGCCTATCCATGTAACCCCCACCGGATTGGAATGTATAACCATCTTCACTGTCATCGACTGCAAAAAAAGCTTTATGAAACCTGAAGTTATCAAGAACTTCTTCCATGTGTTGCATTGATGTAATTCTGCTGTAAGCGTAATTACCATCAACAGTAAGCTTCATCTTGTCACGTACTTCTTTCTCAAAATATAAGTGTGCATCAAATTGTATCATTTCTTCATTTTGCTTTTCATTACATTATATTCATGCGCTTTAGCATCGAGCTCTGCGAGTGCTGCCCAGGTCTCAACAGAATAGATCTTTTCTATCTTAGTAACGTCACCTTCGCTTAACGCTCTCATCATTTGTTCAATTTGCTTTCTCATATTCGGCGGAGTGGGTGTATCATCTTCTCCGGTCTCCATCTCTACAAAATAGTTCGGAAAATTCTTTTTCAGAACTTTTTTGAGTCCGCTGAACCATAAGAAAGTTGTATAACGTACATGAAATGGAAGCTTTGCAAATTTCTTAGATCTCTTCTCTGTTAGCGAATCGTTAAACTCACCTTTTAAATAAAAGCTTGCACAAAGCATATCCAAGAAAACAGGATTTTTCTTAAAAATAAATGCTTGGTAATAATTGTCACAAGCCAGATATTGAGATAATGGAGCATTTCTCAATCTAACATCTGATCTTGTTGTACCACCCATTTTTCTAAGTGGTATTATTTCATCAATCCCGGAAGTGAGAAATTTAAATTGTTTTGAAAATGAGAGTACTTCTTGAGGTTCCAATAAGAAAAGGTTTTTTCCGTTCTTAAATATGACTCCTGCATCATCCTGATTTTTTAATTTAATATTTGAGAACCTTACAAATGCATAGGTCCATATTTCTTCAGCAGTAAGGTTGCCTGTAGATAAGAGCCAGGAAGCATATAATAGCTGCTTTTCATTTAACTCAATCCAACTCTTTGGTGCTGTCAGTTCTATTGTTTTTTCAATCATAAGAAAAAATATGTTGCATCATCCTGTTGATTCTGATACCTCTCTGAAATTTTAATTTTATACTCTTCGCTTTCTTTATACGAAGGAAAACTATCAATATTAGTCACCATACGATTGACAATATATTTTAGCTGCTCTTCAGCCTTGAAAGAATTATTGCGAATATAAAGAGCGACAATTATTTTCAGATTGTCTATCAATTTACGTTCTTCACCAGTCAAAGTTCCGAGTCTGCGTTTATTTATCAGATCATCAAGATAAACCCTGCTTATGTATGATGAGATCTCCTGGTACTGAAATCCCGTAATCATACTTCTCATTCTCTGCAGATCCTTGTATGGTATGTTGTGTTTAATCGCATCAGCAACATTTGCAACTGATTCAACACTGTCGCCGCAATATTGTAGAAATTCAATTCCGCTCCAATATATTAAATCAGTAAGGTTTTCAAATCGCGAAGACAATCTCCATTTGTCCAGGTAATTAGTTTTTGCTTCAATACAGACTATTAAATTATCTACATGAAAGTAAAGTCTTTCCTGAACGTGTTTCAACAATCGCTCAACTCTCTCCTTACTTGCCGGTGCCTGGTTAGAATTATTTACAACCGCAAATCCGTTCGAAGTCTGAATTACATCAAGAAAAGGGATCGCAGTTGAATAAGCCTTTAAACATATTATTGAATCCACTACTTTATTTGCTTCCGAATTAGCATCTTCAGCTTCGATAGCCGATAAAAGATCCCTGCCAAAGAATTCCTGCTCAATCCAGATCTTAGCCTCCTCGATAAAAGGAGCTATGTCTTCAAAATGAGTCCCCCTTGCCGTTGGAATATATTTTACAAAATCATCAATATTTTGTATCATATTAAAACTCCTTTCTTACATTAAAGCCTGGACATGCTTTTGCAGCAAACTCATTATGCCCGTGAACGCTTGCTCCCGGATATTTTTTCTGCAACTCTGCAACTAATTCTTTGAGAGCAATTCGCTGTTCAGGAGTTCTCGTATCTTTAGGCTGAAATTTATTGTCCACGCCTCCGATATAGCAGATACCAATACTCTTAGCATTGTGTCCAACTGTATGAGCACCTGCTTTCAACTCATTCCTGCCTTTGTGAATTGTGCCATTAAGATATATCACATAATGATATCCAATTTCAGAAAATTTTCTTTCTCTGTGCCATCTGTCGATATCTCTTACCGATACTTGTCTGCCCTCAGGTGTCGCAGAACAATGAATGATTATTTTATTTACCTCTCTCATAGTCTATAGGTTTATTTATTCGTGGTCGTTTTTTGCGTAAAGCACAATCCACCACAATACATTCGTAACTTTTCAATTCTTCAATATCATGAGTATTTTGATCAACTATCTTTTTCAATTCACTCATTTCAGTCTTCAAAATTACCTTGTCTTCTCTCAAATCTTTAATTGTTTCCTGATATACTCCCTGCCATTCTTTCATGGCAGAAGCTTCAGCGCTTTTCTTTGCATATTTGGCAGTACCCAATGTGAGTAGTCCGCCACCGGCTATGAATGTAAACATAGCCTCCCAGTTCTGTTGTAAAAAATCAATCATGCTGATCAGTACCGTCATCTCTAAGTGTATTTTCAGTTGCATCTTTTCCCTTATCAAGCGTTGTAAGGGTTACCACAGGGATATCATACTTGAAATCATCCCAGCCGTTATATTTTTTGATTATGAATAATGGCTCAAGCATTATATCCTGATACGCTTTCTCAAGCGATTGTTTCATTGTAAATAACTCTCTTTGCACACTTCCTGAAAAACCTCCTTTGCCTTTACCCGGAGCTGCACCGACCATAGATGGGTGAATATTGTCGGCATAGCAAATCATATTGGATGCTTCTTCTGAATCTTCAATCCAATCACCGCCCTCTTTCCCTGCATCAACATTGTTAATTCTTACATAAGCAGTCTCTTTCCCGTTTGGATCAACATAGAATCCGGATATCCACATTTTACCACTATTTTCAATTCCGGTTAAAAACTTTTTGATGTTTTCCTTTTCCTTATTGCAGCGTTCAATCCTCTTTTTTGGATCAGTAATTCCTTCCTGATTACAAAGATCATCCCAAAATAACCTGTTGATTTCTACGTGATATTTAAACGAAGCACCATTCTTCATTTTTGCTTTCTTAGCCTTAGGTATGAGACGCTTGATGTCAAACCAACCACTTAAGAACATGCTGTACCAATAAGCAAATGGATAATATCCAGTGCCTGGAATAGGGAACATGTTTACAATAGCAAATTTTCTTGTTTTAGTTGGCTTTTGTGTTACCCCTTCATCATCGGGAGTTTTGCCCATACGTACCATCAGATCATAATATGGGTTATTTAAATCCAAAAGCTCAATATCTTCTATGTCATCTTTTTTAGGATCATTCTCCCAATTAGCATAAAATATATGTTCTATTTTACCAGTCTTAGGATTTGCCTGTTCAAATCGAGTATGAGCCGCTTCTTTATGCCGGAGCCTTACAATCTTTTTACCATCATTAGATAAAATGATTACTGATACAGAAAAAAAGAAATATTTCATATCAGTAACCTGCTCAAGATGATATTTAGGTAGTCGATTAAAATCAAAGAATTCTAAAATGCCTGGATCGGTAATTTCATCACCATTATTCTTCATGATTTTAATTCCACTGCCGTATCCAACTAATGTGTTGAATAACTTATTCTGAGACAGAACTTCATCATGTCTTGCACTGGTAATAATAGTGTAGGGTAGTTTGTTATCCTCTCCCCAGGGCATGAAACCCCGGTATTTTTTCTTATTGTCTCCTGGTAAATCATTCGGAGCTCTTCCCATTTCTTTGAAAAGATCAGAACTCTCACTCTGTTCGCTCAACAGGGCTGATACATCGTTGGATATATCCATTATTTCAAACCCGCTAAAATACTTTGCTGTTACTTCCATTACATAAATACTTCCATTCCGTTAATTTCAAATATTGTCACCATTCGCACTTTCCGAAATTGATTAGACGTTAAAAACTTTAAGTTCACTGTATTGCCTTTGAAGTGAGAGCTGGTGCAAATAACATTGTTTGCATGAACAACAGTACCATCCCTTTTCCAAAATTTCAGGTCCAGTGCATCACCGCTTCGTAGCATCTCACGTGCTGTATTAATATGTATCGCTGCCGCCATATTTAATTTCTTTACTCAAAAATATAAATAGTGATAACAGTTAAAAAAGACAACAAAAAAACGGCCTGCATCACTGCAGACCGTTCCTTAGGTTAATCATAAAAAGTCAAAGTCTCAAAAAATCAATCATCAATCATCATAACCCGTTATCGTGCCACTTTTATAATAGTATTTTGGCTCTACAGTATCATCTAAAGAATCTTTAATCGAAATCAAAAGAACAGATTCCACATCAACTGCCACATCATTATATGCATTCATGATGCTGCAGTACATTTTGATATTATCCAGAAAGTTGATCAACATTTTACCTTCGTACAGATCCCACATCTCTTCCAACATAGTGACATGGTAATTACTTGCATCAACTATTAAGTATTTTGCCTCAATAAACTTATTAATGATAGTAACTATTCTGCCGGCATCAGCTTTACCAACTCTTTTCAATTCTCTTCTTTTTCTACGTGCTAAGCTCATAATTATTAATTTAGTGGAAAGTATAATCAAATGTATCGTCAAATATTCTTTTTATGTCAATCTTACCTGCACCGTACAGATTTGGCCTGCTGAGCTGGTATTTAAAGTCAAACGAAATCAATTCATCAGGTGCATTAGATCTTACAACCGTTGCATCAGTAATTGTTACCGGTACCAGGTCACTTAATATCTTCAGGAAAACTTCATTACTCACAAATAGATCTTCAGCCCATTGCCCATGATTTTCACTTAATATCCCGGTATTCGCTTCAAATTTCTTAATCTCTTTTGTCCTGAATCTGAAGAGCATATCACGAATGTATCCGGTAGTATTTTCATATTCGTTTTGTCTTTCAACCAAACCTTTTGGTACGAAGCTTTCCCGGCACCCAAACGAATTCCTGAAGATAAGCTCCGGCTCCTCATTTCTTTCATCACTGTCAAGATAATAGATCATCATCCTGTTACCTGCTTTTATTATATACCTGCTTATGAGTTCAGGTGAAGCGAGAATACGTTCAGGCGATACATCAATTTCAACAATCTGATTAATATCTGCTATGTTACGAATAACAGTAGGACCAACTCTGGTACCCTCTTTTGCAATTGTTTCCAACGTTACATCAACTGCTGCAGTGGTATATAATGAAAGTATCTCTATTTGCCAGGTATGAGTTAATTTCCAACCGCTTAGTAGTGTGAGAAAATTATTAGTTGTAAAATTAGAAGTTGTAGTATCAATTCTCTTCTCTCCAAGAATCGCTCTAAAAGATTTAGTAGCGCTGGTATTACCATCTGTAAAATTAAGTGTGTAAGCTGCTGATAGTCCCGGTATCTCTCCAAGATCCGAAGCAATAACTTTTCCCAGGTCACGGATCCAAACTCTTCCTTTATTATTTGCCCAATATTTTTCTGTAAGAATTACATCAGCCCCTTTGTTCAGTGTGAAAGTAAGCGAGTCATAGCAGTTTACTTCAATGTCAGGAATCATTGAAGTAAAATATAGTGAATCTAAAATTGTGACTATTTGTATCATAACTTAAATCGCTTTCTCCGTTTTGCTATAATTAAAATGCAAGAAACTAATATTACTGCACCCGTAATTATTACCCATCCCCATTCACTACCTTGGATTGGTCTACTGTCTGCTTTCGAGTGTACTGTTTCATTTATAATTGTAGAGCTGCTGTCTCTCTCTGCAACGTCCTGCTCCTTTTCATTCATGGAAACAGCTCGTGCAGTTCGCTCTTCTGTAGCCATGTCGCTTCGTTGTCTGTCCCCCCACGCTTCAGATATGCTTCGTATTGCTCCCGTTGTGTCGAATTCAGTAACTCTGATGTAGGATTTATTAATTTCAAATCCGCTTCGTTCTGACGTTTCAACTCCTCTAACCTCAAGTCGAGTAACATCTTTGATTTGTTCATTTCGCTCATAAACTCTATTAGTTGTCTCTCCTCGCTGGACATCTTTTTGAGTGCGGCACCCACCAAGAAATATAACAGCAAACAAAGCCCACCAACAAACAACACGAAAGCTAACAGCATTTTCAACTCCATACTTCATCCTTTTTTATTTCAAATATAAAGCTGTAGTCTAAGTGCAAAAAAGACATAAAAAAAACGGCCGACATTTCTGCAAGCCGTTTTTAATAACAAGTAATAATTTTACTTTTCTACTACTATTACAGCATCGATTGGCGCAACAGCTACAATTTGATCATTTTCATTCAAAATAATTGTTTGTTGATATGGAGGTTTAGCTGGTCTTAGTTTACTCCCTTCCACTACAGTATAGATGTCTTTCCCTGGCACGTAAATTATAAACTTTCTCATAATTATAAATAATTAGTGATTAATAAATTAGCTTTACAAATATAACTAATATTCTCCGATAATCTTTGAATTATCACCTCCCGATATCAGCCATTTTGGATATCCACCGTCAAAAATGATCTTATAGCCACTTGTAGCTAGGAACATGCTTACTTCATCTGCCGTGAATTCACCGGCACCCATCAGATCATTAGCTATCTCCTGACTATCTTTCAATATAGGCTCTTCTCCCTCTTTTGCAGGCGGATATTCTCCGGCCCATCTGCTTAATATTACAATTTTCCAATCAACTTGATCGTTATTCATTAAAGCCTCCTTTCTTATTTGGTACTGATATTTGACACTCTTTCATAGAAGTGAACAGATCTCTGATCTCATAAAAGAACACTAACGCCTCTTTGCGTTCATACTCCGTAGTCCATTCATCTTCAGAAGCAAGTGCAGCTAGCTTAATGCTTCTGTCTGCAATTCCTATACACTCATCCAAGCTGTATATTCGTATAAGCTTGAACAGTGGTTCAACATTCATCAATACATTCCTGTAAGGATTATTCACCAGGATGGGAGATCTATCTTTATTGTCCATGATCAAAATCTCCTTTCTGTATCAATAGTAAAACGTATGAAAGCTTCGCCGGTCCAGCAGGAAATTGCATTATATCGGTACTTTTTCTCGATTAACAACCTTACTGGCGTCTGTTCATCTTCCTTGTCAATAGCTTCAAGGAGTTTTAAAAGTTTGCATTTGAAATCTCCGAGAGTGGAGTTACTCATCTTTTCGCGAAATGGTAGTGGAGCAATTTCGCTGATCTGATTTAATTCGGGCATCACTGCCGTAGAAAGGTTACTCATAACTGATAATTTTTAGACATTTAAAAAAAGAACGGTTTCGCTACCCGTTGTCTAAAGTCTTACCAGAAGGCTCGCATACATCATTACAATGTATGCACGGGGCGAAACCGCCATAAATTTTTATGGAATGGACATAAAAAAAGCCAGACACTTCCGGCAACATCCATTGCCTCCTGATTATAAAACTTTAGACTCTGCAAATATGGTGAATTAATTTGAATTAGCAATAAATATTATGTGATAAATGATATGTTGTATAACAGAAAAACCTCGGAGTTACCCGAGGTTTAAGATTAAGTTTTATATTTATTGAGTATCTAACCGTTTTTTAGTACATCATAAGCCAATAAAACATCTTCTATTCCTTTTCTTTCATTTGATGATAAATTCCTAGTTCTTGTATATTTACCCGATAATCTCATTTTGCTATCGGTAGATTTAGCCAAGTTCCTTAAAAATGGTATGTCAGATTCATCTACAGTGACATCAATCCACTCCCATACACCTCCATCACCGACTTCTGTATCTTTATTTTCATATCTGTCAAAAATAATTTCTTTTGTATTTCCTTCGTAAGACAAATAAGCATTTTCAAAAAAGATCCAATCTTCTCCTTGATATGACATCATTATTCTTAACCACACACTGGATCCGTTTTGTCCTATATAAAGAGACGTTAGATTTGTATTAGTATAATGTGTAAAATATGGGTTTTTGTACCATGTTACTCCGCTTACATCATCATGCTTTTTGCGGAGCTTGTTTACAGAAGCAAGCCTTTTCTGCTCTTCCAGTTTTTTTATTCTTTCTTGTTCTGCAATTTCTTTTTTCTTTTCATTCTCAAGTTTAGTGATCATACTGACAACTTGATCTTTTAATTCTGAAGTAGGGTGGTATGTATCAAAATTGATAACAGTCCCTTTTAGTGCATCCATGTTCTTCTCAGCATAGAATCTTTCTGCCTTTGCCAGTAAATTTGCCGGGTCCATCCTGAAGGACGTAAGCTCATCTTGCAAATTCTTGTTTTCTGTTTCCAATTTTGAAACTTGAGTTCTTAGCTCTTCATTTTCTTTTTTCAATTCTCCTGTACATGAGATCAGGAGAATAATCAATGGTAAGGTGTATAGAATATTTTTCATGTATAATAAATATAAAAATAATCACCGAATTTGTACTGTAAATGCTATGATTTACCGTGGCAGTTCTTGTATTTTTTACCACTACCACACTGACACGGATCATTTCTACCAGGTATTTTATCTTTTATATAAGGTCCTGCATTTTTACTCGCTTTTACGAAATCAATTTTCTGTAAAGATGGAATTCTGAAACTCATCATCGTTTCACCTTGATAATTTGTAATAGCAAAATCTCCAAGATTTATAATATTCATTCCAATCAGAAAATTAATACTACTATCAGCAGATAATTCTTCACATTCAGTAACTAAAGTATCTACAGTGATTCGTTCATTGTTTAATGTGAGATTAACATGGTAGACATTTACTTCTTTTTTCCCATGAACACCATTCACTTCAGCTTTACGAATAGTTGTAAGTCCCAAGGTCGCTGCCGCACTTTTAGTTATAACACTATCTGTAGCACCTGTATCCCAAATGCCGTGAGTTTCTATAACTTCATTTGTAAATGTATTTTTTATTTTAATCGGAGAAACAATGACTTTTGCCAGGCCTGTATTTGCCATTGTCAAAGAGTGTATCTGTGTGCTCATGGGTTAAAGATTGATTATGCAAATATAGCTCTGGAGTGAAAAGTTTGTGTGTAACCTTCTGTTGTTTCAGAACAAAATTGGATTAAAAAAGTACCAAGTTCAAAATTAGTTTTAGCAAATTCAAGAGCTTCGTTAAATGAATCAGATGCAAAATGAACTTTCTCGTCTTTTATTACAACATGTTTATTTGGATATAGATCGAATAAAAGCGAGTGATTAGCTTTGAAATATTTGAATTCTTTTTCTAGCATGATTGGATGATGTGAATAACTTTTCTGCAAAGTTATCAACAATTTGGTAATAAACAATCAAACAGTTATTTTTAAACACTCTTTTAATATGTTTTAAAACATATAGTTAGCTAAAACTGTCATAGACCTCTTCATCAAACAGACTCATTCTCTAGGGTTGTTTTAGCCCTAAAAAAACAAGCATCCATATTAACTTTATCTTCTTTATCTACTACCTCAACATTTACCTCAAGTGCTTCTGCTAATTTCATATATGTGTCAAGTGTAGGTCTATATTTCAATGCAAATATCCTACTTATATTTGATTGGATTAATCCGGTTCTTCTGGCAATCATTTCCTGTGTAATGCTTTTCTCTGTTGCAATTTCTTTCAATAGTAAAACAAGTAGCTGCCACTGGTTATTTTCTTTATTCATTTTCTTTATTTTTGTTGATTATTACAAATGTATGTCGTAAATGATATGAACGCAAATAAAGTTTAGTTATTTTATATGTTGTAAAACATATATTTTAAAATGTCCCATCCGCTCTTTGCGTTTCTTTGCTACTTTCTTTGCGCGTAACCCAAAGAAAGTAGACGACGTAAAAAAGGATCCCCGGGCAGTTAACCCGGAATCCCTTTTTAGTAAATAAATATTGATTAAATTATGCCTTCATCCGCAAAACTGAAATAGTTTTCTTCTGTTACTATGATATGATCTAAAACAAAAATATCCATCCATCTGCCTGCTTCTCTTAACTTCTTAGTTATATTTGTGTCCTGTGGGCTTGGTCGTAAATTTCCGCTCGGGTGATTATGAAATAAGAAAATCCCTGTAGCTAAATTTTCGATAGCATATTTTAAAATTATCCTAATATCTACCACCGTTCCAGAAATACCGCCCTGACTTATTTTTGCATATCCTAAAGAATTGTTTCCTCTGTCAACTAATAAAACAAATGTACTTTCATAAACTCCAATATCACCACGCCAGAAATTAAGTGCATAATTATAAGCCTGTCGGCTGTTAGTGATTTTCACACGGTCAAATTCTCTTCTTTCTCCTGTGATTTTGTACTCAATCGCTTTTTCCTGAACTTCTAAAACTTTTGTTTTCATTTTAATGATGCCGTATTGTTACTGTTGCCGCCAGTTTTAATGAATTATCTTACTATAAAGATATATCATTTATGATATATATCCTAATATATTTGTATGTTTTATAACATAAATATCACTATTTCAAACCGTTGTGAATAAAATGATTACCATTAAAAAAGTGCTGTTTTGTTTTATAAATATTTAAATCGTCCGCCTTTGGTGAACTTAACTGCTTATTAATAACCGCTGTATGTTAAAATAACCGCACTTATGTGCGGTTATTGTCTGGGGGCTCCCTCCATCGCCCTGCTTTGAGTTTTCGTTAAAAGATTTCGTTTTTTTACCTTATATGATAGCACGCTTTGCCCTGCCCGAGCCGTTCGGGCGGTAAAAATCAATGTATTAACTGAAATTTATTTCAGGTAATTACTATACGAATGTACTTGTAAGATTATAGGATGTAATGATTTGTGGAAACTTAGTACAACCAATATATAGCGTGTCGAATGCATCTGTGCCGTCGGTACGATACTCAAGGCGGTCCTCTTCAGTCTCGGCAAGCTTCTCTCCACGTTTATCTTTCTTGAAGCCTTCAGCACCTTTATAAACACCGGTTGTTTCCATAGCAAGAATTAACTCTTCATTGTTATTGCTGTTAAGCATAGGTATTAGTCCTGACTTCCCGCTGAAGCCTTCAGATATAAGCAGCCATTTCTCCATGTGTCGCATGGGGTTACCAATGTGTACTGCTCTTATTTTCCAGCCATTCTTTCTAAACTCATTTTCTACAACTGATTTAAAGTCTTCATCATTCACTGCATAGTTGGATCCAAGAGCTGTGCCATCATAATAAAATATAACAGTTTTATCTTTGTGGTGCCGGTAGTATTTGCAGAAGTCTTGCACGACCTCTCTGAGTTTGCGTTCATACTTAACATAGAATGATTTAAGGACTCTCAGCGTGCGTCCCTGTGGTTGCCCTGCTACTATCCAGTTGATGTTGGCATTGTAGTCCATTCCAATACAGATAGGTGCATTAGGGTTAACATCTGAGTCCTGCAACGAAGACTCATCAGATATTTTATCAAACTTATATTCAAGGCTGTCAAGATAACTGTTATTGTTTGCCACATAATAGTTAACATGTTCACGCATGTTGTTATAGAACCCATCTTTCATAATACCCACACGTTGACATAAGATGGAAGTTTGAAATACAAGTGGTGGAAGATCTCGCTTCATTTGCTTAATATAACTCTCTCCTAACACCTCGAGATTCTCAATGGATGAAAACTCTTTATAATAAACACAGATAGATCTTAGCTCCGCTAAATCCTTGTACATCTTCTTTAAGTAATACTTAAGATATGCCGGTACCTCTTTACCCTCTTTTTGTATTTCTTTAATCCTATCCTTTGTTTTCCATATTTCAAACACCACGCCTTGGATAGTTTGAATGAGTTCAGGATCACTTTTGTCCTGGTAACGGAGAAACCATGAACCTTTCTTTGTAGTTGGCATATCAGAAATTATAAGAAGCGAGTGGTGATAGCTTCTGTTGCCGAAATAACCTTTGTAACCGCCATTGGCCGGGAATGTCTCATCTTTAAGTTTTTCGTAATCAAGAAATTTTGATTCATCGCAAATAAGATAGTCAAGTGTAAGTGAATTGGATGTTCCTGGTCTATCCTGTGAAATTATATAGATAATAGATCCATTGTAGAATGATATTACATATTCATATTCAGCAGGTTCAATCCTGGGCCTGCCAAACCCTGCAACCTTAGGAGGTTTACGTCCAATGAAATAATGAATATCTCTTTTATAACCCCACGATTCAAGCGCTGCAAGTGTCCCGGGAATAGTGTTTGTTAATGCTCTTTTATAAGTACTGGCCACGAATGCACCGGAGGAGCCTGGCATACGCTGAACGTTACGTAATAGGAAAGGAGCTGCTACACCGTGAGTTTTACCAATACGTCTCCCACCTACGAAAACAACGGTGTGAGCTCCGGTATACATGACTTCCTGTTGTGGCGGATTAAAGTATATTTTCTTCTTGTTCATTTGCAAAATACTCCTCTTCATTAAAATCAACTTCTTCATAGGTTATATCTTCTACAATATCTGCAAAATATCTTTTCTTCATGCTGGCAATCTTTTCTCTGATATTAGGTACTGGTTTAATCCCAATTACTGTTGGATCTGAAGTTGGTTCGAATGGTTGTGGTACTATTTCATCGTAAGGTATCTTAATTGCATCTTCCTGGTCAATCTTATTATATTTAGCGTAATGGCCTGCAGCTGCTGCCATACCACGGCCATCTTTTTTCCTTTCAGCCATCTCGTAGGCTTTTTCAATCATGTGGTTAAAGCGGAAGCGGTGAAATTCTTTAGTCGTTTCCTGAAAATCACCCAACAGAATTTTGAGGATCTGAATGTCTTCATAGGCTGCAGTTCTTTCTACTCCGGAGTATTTCATTATGAAATCTCTTATCTCAGCTTCTTTTTTGAGTGGATATTTATTCCATAAATTAAATGCTGCACGTAAGCGTATAATACGGTCAACTGCCTGTTGAGAAAGGTTGTTATTTTTAAGCTTTTCAACATCATCAAATAGGTGTACTCTGCAGAGTTCAAGAGTTTGCGGTTTAGCCATTTTCAGAAGTCTTCTGTTCAATTATATAATCAGCTACATTTTCAACAGCGAGCGGTGATCCTGCTTTAGCAAGTTCAACCTCCTGTTTTCTGATTGCGGCAATAGTTTGAGCCTGACCGAGATAATACGCTCTTGATGCTTCAGATGTGCGGTCAGAAATAACCTCACGTAGTATCAACTCATCAACATCAAGCAATATTGATATTGTTTCAATTGGCAGTAGATCTGCTGCTAATTCTTTTAATTTTTCAATATTCATAATTTTACTGCCTTGGATTTCATATCACAAATTGCTTTTTCGAATAAATAATATATTTGACAGTCTGTTGTTATCACATGAGATTCTTTTCGATTCCCGCGTGTTTGATTTTGGCTTGTACAAATTGAAACACGTGGATCAGAATCGAAAATTATTACCTTACCATGGTTATTTGTTAAGTACACATTGTCAAATGTGTTCTTAAGAAATAGATTTAATTTCTGAACTTTCGCAGCTGCTTTAGTATCAAGAAATAGATTTATTTCATTTATAAAGAATTGCTCACGGAAACGATATATCTTCCTGGTAAATTCTTCAGATATTGAAAATGAGGTCATTGTCAACTCTTTGCAATATGGAAGTTGTGATAAAATCACCTCTATAATATCATAGAGTTGAAATTTATCAGTATAAAAAGCCTGTAAAGGATTTTCCAATACAGGCTTTATTTCCATTTTGACAGTTTTAAACATTCAATCCCAGTTCTTTATATTCTGCCAACTGTTCATCGGATATACCGGAGCCTGTTCTTACAAGGTAATCAAGCCTTTCCTGCATTTTAGAAATGAGTTCTTTTTTTGGATCACCTTCAAGAGTCTGAGCTTTCTTTTTGTTAGTTGAAAGATACTTTCTTGCGGTTGATACTTTTTTAGGATCTGCCGGTACCAATTCACCATCATCTTCAGATTCCTTTTCAGAATCCTTTTTCTCTTCTTCTGTTTGAGTAAATGCATCTAAAGAATCACCCGGTTTGTATGAATCATATAACTCCCAATTTTTTCGCAGTTTGGAGTCAAATGTCAACAGCTCGGAAAGATAAGGGAAACGATCGCACGGTGAATTATCCACCATTAACTTGAGTTGCTCATGAAGCTTTCTCATTCTTCTGAGAATGTTGAAGTTTTCAAGGTAAAGAGCTTTGACTTCGTCAGGTAATTCTTCGTGATCATCACGTTTACCTTTCGTAACCTTTTCATCAATCTCTTCATCACTCTTGATCTCCGGAGTCTTTTCAATTACTTCAGCGACCTTTGTTTCCATTTCAGGGGCTTCTTTGATGATATGCGTACGCAACCGGGAATCATAATGTTTGCGAAGCTCATAGAGTGCTTTATCTACAGCATTACGACGAACAAGGTTATGATACATTATTTTATTACGGTTGATTTTAAGAAGCAGAAGAGCTGCCTTTTCAATATCGACATCCTCTTTTGGAAGATCGAGCATTTTTTTAATTTCTTCAGTAAGATTTTTCATTTCATTTTTATTCAAAAGTTATACTACCATTGTGAGTACCGAAGGTAATTCATACGTAATTACCTATAAAAGACAAAAGGCGGCTCCATAATTGAAGTCGCCTTTTTGAATGAGCTATAATTAAAGCAAGAGAGATTAACTTACGGTACTACCGGATCAGGGTTAATTATTCCGTCAGCAGTTACAATTTCACCGGTATAAAATGGCGCCGGCATACTGTCAGTTACTGTAACCTCGATAGTAGTCCCCATTTCGTCTGTTGCACCTGCTCCAAGAGCTTGGGTCGGAGTAGTCTCAGTCTGATACATTTCATTACCAAGTACACGGTATTTACCAGGCTTAGTTTGAATAATGTAGACATAGTCATCATTATTTGCCAGTGCGCAAAATGCAGCTGCATCTTCTTCAACTCCAGGATGAACAAATGTAGCTCTGTTCAAGAATGATTTAGATGGCTTGACACCTTGGTTTTCCACAACCACGGGTGATCTGTCAACCAGTACATTCAACACGTTCCACTTAGCTGTTTCAGCAAGAACGAAAGAGCCTTTTAGAGTTGCAATTTCTCCCATGTTAGTGACATACTCAAGAACACGCTCAGGGAATTTTACAATGTCCCTTTTAGCAATTACGTAAACTTCCCGGCGAATGCCTGGGAGATTTACGGCACCCTCACACCATTCAAGTGACTGAGGGGTTAATCCAGTACAATCTTTTGCCATATCTTATCCTCCTACTGGTTCAGTGAATAATTTTCCAACAAGTAACCTTTCGGGAGAAATTGATTCAAATTGAGTCCCGAAGAACATAGCAGCAACAAAGTCCAATAAGAAAGGAGAGTGTTTTTCAACAGTGATCTTCTCTAAATCTGATTGCTGATCAACACCTACCAGCATATTCTTTTTCGGGGTCAGGTGTAGAAACTCAGAACCTTTCTTGTTGGGTAGAGCTACAAGTTCACACTGGTCATCTGATCCTTCAAGGAATGTTTTCTTGAACTCCTTGTTATAAGGAACGGCACCAACTGTCATTTGATAGTCATCAACATAGGCATTATAAATACTTTTTGGCATGAAAAGTTTAAGCTTCATGTTTTCATCTCCATCACCCTGCAGTTCATCTGATGCTGCACGGTAAAAAGCTTTAAGTAAATCAACTGCATTTGTTGAATCAATTACTTCAGTAAATTCAAAGAGATTGTTTTTTGCTACAGCAATATTACCTGCGGTGATCTCTGTTGAAGTAATAGTATCAAATCCATTGAACAGGTCTACTGTTTTTGTTCCTGCAGCATTTCTAACAGCACTCCAAATGTTCTTATTTAGAGACTGCGATAACTTTTTCATCATAAATGCAAGAACAGCTTTTGCGATTGGAACATTTTTCAGACCTTCACCCACTACCACACTATCACCATAGATAGATTGATATACCGAATTAGGAGAAAAACTTTCCCAGACTGAACCGAAGAAGGTTTCAAGCTCACGTCCTACTATTTTCACATCAGCGTTGTTTTTACGAGTTTCATCGTAAGGTCCCATTTCAAGAGAGCCTGATAGTTCGCCAACAGTCTCTTTATACCGAATCCCGGTACGTAGCGACATGTGTTGCAATGTGCTTTGCAGAGCAATGACCGACATGATCAGCAATTCTTTGCGATATTTTGCTGCTGATTTTTCAAGATCGGCCGGTGTAATAATAACTTTACTCATCAATATAAATTTTTAAGAGTTAATTTAATTATGGAATCATATTGAAAAGGTTCTTGGCCGATTCAATCGCAGAGTTATCAAAATAAACTGTTTCGTCTTCATCGACACTCTGATCATCTTTCTTATTCGCATCCTTGGTTGTGTCTCCAGGGGCGGCATTTTTCGCTTCAATCTGTTGTTTCAGATTGGTAATTTCTGTTTCCTTTTCAGAAACCGAGTTCTCAAGAGTTGTAATCTTTTCATTGAGTGCTTCTATAGCATTATCAATTTTAGTGAGATCTTCCTGGGAAAACTCAATTTTGTCGTCAACTGCCTCAATATTCTCAACATTGAGGATAGCAGCTATTAAAGCCGCCTGAATTACTTTTTTACTCATTTTTTCTGGTTCGGTTTTGTTTGTAAAAATATTTTTGATTCCGGATATAATTTCTCCCATGAAATCCTTTCGTGAGATGTTAATAGAATCATCTTCGGGCTGTGACTTTTCATCCTCTTTAGTTTTGTAGTTCTCAGGAATTGGAAGTTCTGCACAATTGAGCATCTCAACAACATCCTCTTGTTTTTTAGAAGGAATAGATCCGCTGAACACTTCGTCAACAAACCCCCATTCTTTGGCAGTTTGGGCATCAAGCCATGATTCTTTTTTCATCAGGTTGAGAATATCCTTGATATCCTTTCCTGATTTTTTAGCGTACATCCTGGCAAGATTAAGAGTAATTACTGCACTGTCTTGTTTTGTACTTTTAAGTTTCTCAATAACCTCTTCCAGCGAGTCTTCATTCATGTAACCCCATTCATTCACCCAAACCATGGCTTTATGAATCAGGTACATTCCATTTTCATGCATTCTTACTTTTTTAGCTCCCATTGTAAGAACGGTAGCTGCAGATGCATTGAATGAGTATAGATCACAGGTAATGTTACCATGTGCCTCAAATTGTGAAGCTATATCAATTGCTGTATCTACATCACCACCCAGAGAGTTGACACGTACGGTAACTTCTTTTTCACCTAATTCATTAAGATAGTACTTTACTGCTTTTTTGTTGCAGGTCCAGCTACCAATGTATGAATCAATATCAATATCATATTTCTTGGCCATAAAAAACGTTGCATTAAAATTTATATGCAACGTTACTATTTAATTAATGTGTATAAAAAGACTGTCAATTACTCCAAAGTGATGAATGAATGAGTGTTTTGGTAATTCACTTCAATAAAATAACCACGTCTGCCGGTTGGTAAATCATCACTAATATATTTACTCGTTACCGTTGGATATGGTTTTTCGTTTATTCCCTGAAGTATTTTTTTACCTTCAGTTGTAATATATATGAATGAATGGATGTTTTTCTGCAATATTGAACAGATCTTTTTTGCATCATCATCATTTCCGCAAATATTAAAAGTTGCTTTTGTTTTATAAATGGTTGAACCTTTCACTGTCTCACTTGTAACATCTAGTGATCCAATACCGTTAATTGGTATATTTATTATAGTACCATAAATTTTCATGGGAGCATTTTCATCATAGATATCTAAAATATCGGGCTGCAATTTTTTTGCCTGGCAATATCCGACTGATATTATTCCAGGTAGCTGTAAATTATTCATACAATTTTAGTTATTTAGTTATTTCACATTGTTTTAGTTGTTTTTTTAATGGGGTCAAACTCGAAAAAAATAGTTATAAACTAACCTCTTTTTCCCGATATTTTTTCCTTAGTCGGTAATATTTCTGCGAAATCGTGTACCAACAATCTTCCGGTATCCCATGTTTTTCCATCCACGCGTAAATTTGTTTTGAAATTTCACCACGCCTGTAATTTTCAAGTGATCCAAGTTCTTTCATCATACAAGCTTTAAGTAGATGGTCAAAACTATCAATAAGAGCTGCCTTAGCCTTTTCACCCATATAATTATACACACGAGGGTCCGCTTCCTTGTAGTAGGGTATCTCAACTTGAAGGTTGCTGTCGATGCCCAGGTCGGGTAGCTCATCATCCGGTGTTTTAGTGATAAACTGACGTATTATACGTGATTCAGGGCTGTCTCGCATCACCTGAACAGGGTTGCCAAAGCTGGTTTCAAGAAAATGTTTTAAATATGGTTCAACTTTTAAATAGATGCAGAAATCGCTCATTTTGTTTGTGTTTAAGTCTGAAAAAAAATAATAATATCGTAAAAATAAAAAGGTTACTACACACTACATACCACACATCTATCTGAAAGATAGCTAATTAAAGTGAAGTAAGCAAAATAATTAAAGATTAATTGTAGTAACTTTGTAGTAACTTGTTTTATCAGGTTACTACATCGCAAATATAATGCAGTAAATGATTTGAGTCATGTTGTAGTAAGTAGTATGCTTTTTTAGATAACTTTTTATTTTCATAATAAAAAAAAAGAGATATATTACTAACTAATTAATAATAAGTATATTATAATTATTATACACACGTTACACCCCATCACCCATCTATACATTATAAATTAAACTTTACCTGATATCTATACTCCGGGTAACTTTTCGTTGGCACCCGCTTGGATTCTTTTACAAATCCTAAAGATGATAACGCTTTCCCCACAGCCTGTGGTGTCACCTTCATTTTATCTGCTGATGATATCTTCCGCTCTTTTCTTAACCTGTGAACGATATCACTTGCTGTAAGCCATTCGGCTTCTTCGTCTTCTTCATCATCAGGAGGGAGTATATAAAGCTTCACGTACTTCTCTTCATCTGTTTGAATGAGGTATCTCTGGTTGTAGTCCTGCAGCTCCTGAATATATTCGTCGCTGTAGAATGGATCAAACTCAGAGTTTTCATACAACATCAATGCCTCTGCCCACATTTGATCAACTTTAACTCGCTGAGAGTAGCGTTTGTCAATCTTCTCGACCTCTATTGTGCCGTAACGGCTGGTACCGTGATTCTGCGTCAGGAAGCCGCCCATTTCTGCTGTGCGGTTAGCAGTGAACATTGGTACTGCAACTCTGTTTCGTTCGGTTGGAAACTCATCGTTACGCCTTTGTACCAGGATCATTTGAGAGCGCGTGTACTTCTTGAATTCTTCTATCCTGGCCGTTCCTTTATTAATACCTACCAGATCATCGAAACAAACGATTAGATATCTTGTGAAAACATCGGATAATGAAAATCTACTGTCGTTCTCAGGCTGAACATAGTAGCCCTCGAGCGATTCAGGCAGAAAGAAGCGGGTTAAAAATGTTTTTCCGATATATTCCTCCATTGATATAAAACCGAGTGCTACAGCGTTAGGAATTCCATCCTTCCACTGGGCCACGCTTGCAACCATCCATTTACGAATAAGGAAATTCATACGTTCACGATAATAGTCAGGCTCTTTATCAAATGATCTCGGAGTTATATGGTTACAAAGCTTGTCTATGTGACTCTCACCCTTATACGTCCCTCTTATCTTATCAAAATAATTAAGTATAGGATTCTCCTGGTCGAAATAATTCTGATCTCTAAGCAAGATGCGAAGATCTGTTCTTGAAATTGATTTTCCAATACCTTTAAGATAGAGGTACAAAGTGTCCATTGTTGGT